>JBHICS010000209.1:0-3160 GCA_046759685.1 Candidatus Brocadiales bacterium
ATACCATGGAGCCCTTCTCTTACTTTGACTTTCTAAAGCAGGCATTTACTGAGGGGCAGGTCTGGCAGGTGATACCGGAGCGTGCAAAGAGACTCTTAGAGGATGGATATATAACGGAGAAGCATTATAAGAAATTTATCAAAAATGGTGCAAGGGGAAGCCATCTGGAAAACTTACAGCGGAAAGAAGGTTTCAAGGGATTTAACCAGAAATCCGTCAGCGCCATCATCCAAGCCACGGACCCCAGACGATGAATTTTGCCTTGTAGTTGTCCGCCGAAGGCAGATCTGCCTTTGGCACGACTCAATTTATCGAGCTTCGAAGCCCCATAAATGTGCGAACTGCAAGCTTGTAGTCTCATTGCGAGGGGCAAAGCCCGAAGCACTCTCATATTTCTTCTGAGATTGCTTCTCCGCCTTAGGCGGATCGCAATGACAGGTGAAGCAGGGTGCGTCTCGCCACACCGTCTATCTTGTAGTTGGCCGATTTATTGGGCCTTATAAGGTCCAATAAATGGGGTAATCACGAGGCAAACCCACCACACCGGTATTTTTCCGTGATTGAATCCTTAAGCAGAAGGGTTTAAAATTTATTAAGGGAAGCCTCATTGGATTTTTATTATGAGATGCTACAGGCTATCATTATTAATACTGCTATTAATCTTCCTGGCTGTTCCGCTGGGCACGTTATCGGGAGATACTAAGACGCAGGCATCACCGACCAAGATGAAGGCCCCTGAATTTCCTGAGGGTATGGAGTGGCTAAACACGGGTGGGGAACCCATCCGACTCGCTGACCTGCGCGGGAAGATGGTGTTATTGGATTTCTGGACATATTGTTGCATAAACTGTATGCACGTCATCCCCGACCTTAAGAAATTGGAGGCCAAGTACCCTAACAACCTGGTAGTCATCGGCGTGCACTCCGCTAAATTCATCAATGAGCAGGTTACCGAGAATATTAAACAGGCCATACTCCGCTACGAGATAGAACACCCCGTGGTGAACGACAGCGAGTTTAGCATCTGGACAACCTATGGGATCCGTGCTTGGCCCACACTGGTCCTTATAGACCCTGATGGGAATGTAGTTGCCGGATACTCCGGGGAGGGCAATTATGAAGAGATAGATAGGCAGATAGACGGCTATGTCAAGTGGTTCCGTCAGAAAAATCAACTCAACGAGACCCCCTTCACTACCACGCTTGAGAAGCAGCGGCTTGGGCCAAGCCCCTTATCCTTTCCTGGCAAGATACTTGCCGATCCCAATAACGATAAACTGTTTATTTCTGACTCAGGCCATAACCGCATAGTCATCACTCGCCGTGACGGACAGGTCTTAGATATCGCAGGGAGCGGTGAGGCAGGTGCAAGGGACGGCTCATTTGAGAACGCAAGCTTCTTCCATCCTCAGGGTATGGCCCTTGATGGAGACACCCTTTACGTGGCCGACACAGAGAACCATCTAATCCGCAGGCTGGACCTCAAGTCGAGGACCGTGACCACCATCGCAGGTACCGGCGAACAGGGTAGTTTTCTGAGCATGGGTGGGTTGGGCACAAAGGCCTCGCTTAGCTCACCTTGGGACCTCACACTAATCAGAAACAAGCTCTATATCGCTATGGCTGGGGTGCATCAGATTTGGGTCATGGACCTTACAAATACCCTGATAAAGCCCTACGCAGGAAGTGGCCGCGAAGGGATAAGAGACGGTTCGCTGGATAGTAGCGAGTGGGCACAGCCCAGCGGCATCACGTTCAGCGGACACAAACTATACGTGGCAGACAGTGAGACAAGCTCTGTCCGTGAGATAGATATAGATGCAAACTGGGTTCGCACTATTGTGGGCCGCGGTCTGTTTATATTCGGTGACAAGGATGGTAAGAAGAACGACGTTCGGCTGCAGCACCCCCTTGGCGTTCTGCATCATAACGGCCTTCTCTACGTGGCGGATACCTATAACCACAAGATAAAGGCCGTCGACCCTGCAGAAAGTACCTCAAAGACATTTCTTGGCAGTGGAAGCCCCGGTCGCAAGGACGGCGAAGGAAGTGAATTCTACGAACCCGGTGGGCTTGATTTTGTTGACGGGAGATTTTTTATAGCAGATACCAATAACCACGCCATCAGGGTTGCAGACCTGGCTGGAAACGTAACCACACTGACGCTGGAGGGGCTATAACCACCAGGCGAGATTGGGGTCATCCTGCTGTCATGCGCAAAAGGGGGTTAAAGTATCCACACGGATCCTAAGGCCCAGTAGGGCGGGCCGGCTGACCATTGGCCTATCCCTTCCCTACCCGACGGCACCGCCGATATGCAGATCACACTTCGCCATAAAACGGGTAGCTGAGCTGCTTAATCCTCTGTGACCACCACCAGGTCCTCCCTTGCTGCACCGCAGTCGGGGCACTTTAGCGGCAGCACGCACGTTTCTACGCAGCCCGTCTGGCCCAGGTAACCGCACCCGGTGCATCTCCATACCAGCACCATGGCAAACGTCCTGCTCTCTTCAGGTAGGTCCTCTTCTGTACCCATATGGCCTCTTCACCTGCTCTAAAGGTCTCGAAAGGCTAATTGTATTATAATGAGACCACTGCAAAAATGAAACACCAGAAACAACAGACATTGTAGTGCATCCGATTCGGGTGTTTTAGTTGTGTCCCACTCTTTTCTGTCTAAGGAAGGACGTAGCTGCCCCATTATGCTATTCTTGCAGAGGTTTATTGATTCAGGGCTGCGGAAGCACGTTGACACCCTCTGCAGTCAGACATAAAATTGCTAAGGATATTCTGACAAAAATTCTTAGACCTAAATACCAGAGAATATCCGTGATGTCTCAAAAAATCATCATACATGGCGGGGCAGGAAGAAGGCCAAGGAGTAGGAAAAGGGTAGAAGAGGTGCGGGCCGTAATTAGAAAAGTCCTGGAACAATCGTATCCTATATTAGAAGAGGGTGGGGCCCTCGATGCGGTGGTGCATGCAGTAGCCCTCCTCGAGGACAGCCCTATTTTTAATGCGGGAACAGGTTCAAGGCTGCAGGCCGACGGCAAGGCCCGCATGACAGCCTCGCTCATGGACGGTGACACGCAGAAATTCTCGGCCGTTATAAATATTGAAAACGTAAGAAACCCCATAAAAGTCGCCCACGTGCTTCAAG
>JBHICS010000210.1:0-3136 GCA_046759685.1 Candidatus Brocadiales bacterium
CTGAAGATGAGGAAGTAAAGGAAGAGGACCCATTTAAGCCAATAGACCTGTCCAAGGACCACCAGGTGCAACTGGTGCAACAACTACTAAAGAATACCGCCTCTCCCAGAAGAGACGAGACGTTAGAAGACATAAGGGCCACCCTTGAGAACCTCAAAAAAAGTGAAGAAGAACGTGTTGTAGCGGCCCTGGACAAGGCCGGGATAGACTGGTCAGAGGGAAAGAGCCAAGAGGCGCCCAAGCCGGTGGCCACACTGTCCCTTGACCCAACCAGTGATGAAATGATAACTGCTGGAGAAAAAGTCACCATCACCATTAGTGTAACCAATGAGAGCGATGGTGCCCTATACAGAATGTTTGCTATCTCTGAGTCGAAGAACCCCCTTCTGGATAAACTGGAATTTCCGCTGGGGAAGATTGAGAAAAGAACGACTAAGAGGTACTCAAATGATGTGGAGATACCGAAAACTGCACTAGATAGAAACGACGAATTTATCATCAAATTTAGTGAGCTAAACGACCACATCCCGAAGGACATTCATGGAAGCCTTACCATTGAAGCCCTGAAGAGGCCTCAGTTCGCTTACTCATACCAGGTAGTAGAGAGTGGCACCGATGGTCGCAGGCCTAATGACAACGGCCTCGTACAGAGGGGTGAGCATATAGACCTGCTGGTAACAGTTAAAAACATCGGAGAAGGAAAGAGCACAAAGAATGTGGTCGCCCTAAGAGAACTCAGCAATAAGGAGGTCTTTGTAGAAAAGGGCTCCCAGGAGATAGGTGAACTGGCTCCCGGGGAAACCAAGACCGTGTCCCTGCGTTTCCATGTAAGAGAGAGTATAGAGGCAAACGAGTTTACCATGAGTCTTGTAATAAGGGACACGACATTTGGCACATACCTGACCGACAAACTGACATTTCCTATATTGGAACCCACGTTCACCCCCTCACTCGCGGATGTATCAAAAGATCTTATCGTCACTCGGAACGACACCTTTGCCTATGGGGGCAGGTCCACGGACGCACCCATAATGGCCCATATGATAAAAGGCAATCTCCTTAAGGCAGATGGTTGGGTACCAGGTTGGTACAGGGTAAAGTTACCAAACGGTGGCTGGGGTTGGGTTGTTGTCAGGGATGTAGCAGAGACAGACAAATACGCAGCAGAGGACGTCCTAACAGAACTTTACGTTCAGCACACGCCTCCTTTTATAGAAATCAACCCATACTCCCATACGTCAAACACGCTGAGGACCATGATATCTGGCCGGATTACGGACAATGACGGTGTAAAGCACATTTACATAATGGTAAACAACGACAAGGTCTATCTAAATTCTCCGGAAAAGGCCGCAGAAACCAAGGAGCTTATGTTTAAGGCCGAAATACCACTTGAAGAAGGACCAAATACTGTGACCGTTATAGCCAGAGACGCTACAGGGCTGGTAGCCTCTAGAAGCTTTGTCACCAGCGCAACACCTGCCCTTGCAAAGGGGATAGGTGAAGGCCTGGAAACAGAGCTGCAATAATTACACTCCAATGCCACGTGTTGGGGCAACTTCTACAAAAGCCTCAAAATTAGAAAGTGCGCTCTAACGTGCCACACTACCGTTTATGCCCCGGCCTCGCTGGGATGTTTATGGTACGATGATTCACACCTGTAATATTCACTGAGAATCTTGGCGACCTCCGGCCTTGTAAACGATGACGGTGGGGCGTGACCCTCCCCGAGCATCTTCCGCACCTCCGTGCCGCTCAGAGCAACGTGGTGTTCTGAGTCATGTGGACAGGTCTTAAAAGAGGCCATTCCATAGCAACTCCTGCAGTAGAAGGTGTAGTCAAAAAATAGCGGCACGATGCCTATCTCATCCTGCTCAAACTCATCAAAAATGTAGTGGGCATCGAAGCTGTTGTAATAATTCTTTACCCCGGCGTGGTCCCTCCCCACTATAAAGTGTGTGCACCCGTAGTTCTTTCTCACCAGGGCGTGGAATATCGCCTCCTTGGGCCCTGCGTAGCGCATGGCAGCGGGAAAGACCGACAAGGCTACCCTGTCTTTTGGATAATATTTCTCCAGCAGTACCTCGTAGCAGGCTATCCTGATGTGGGCCGGGATGTCGTCCTTTTTCGTTTCACCCACCAGTGGATGCATGAGCATTGCATCCACTGTCTCAAGTGCACACTTCTGGATGTACTCATGCGCCCTGTGCACGGGATTGCGTGTCTGGAAACCCACTACCTTCTTCCAACCCCTCTTTCGGAAGAGATCCCGTGTATCAGCCGGGTCTAACCTGTATTTAACAAGATCGTTATGCTTAGGCCGATTGACAACACTTACCTTCCCGCCTAGAAGCACTTCACCATTATTGTAGAGGCGGTTCACCCCGGGGTGTTCATCATCATTTGTACCATACACCTCCAGGGCCTCTTTCTCCTTATCGTAGTGAAACTTCTCCTGAAGGTGCAGAACGGCCAGCACGGTGCCAGACTCATCCTCCAGCGCAAGCTCCTCGCCCTCTTTGAAACCATCAGCCTCTTCTTTACCGGCAGCAAGGACTACCGGAAGGCTCCACACGATTCCGTCTGCAAGCCGCATAGTATCAACAACGCTATCATAGTCTGCCTTGCACATAAATCCCTCAAGCGGACTAAAGGCCCCGGTGGCAATCAACTCCAGGTCATATACCTCCTGAGGGGTAAGCCTCAGCCGCTTCATCTCCCTCGCCGCCCTATCAAGCATCTCAACCCTGGCGGCACCCCGAACAATCCTGTCTATCAGCCTTCCACCATGAGGTTTTGTCGTCATGCTACTCAGTCCCTCCTTTTAGGAAACAAACGTCCTTACAGCCTCCAGTACAAACTCCTCCTTTTTCCCCTGGTGGTCTGTTATAGTCCAAAAAGTCTTTTTACCCCTAACGCTTGCCTTTAACGATGCACCAGCGCCTTGTTCTATCTGAAACGGGAGCCGCAGGCTTATAGCCGCCACTGGGCAGTCCTTCACACAGGCAGTACATGCCCAGCAGTCTTCACGCGGTCTCACCACAGGCCACCCGCCTTCTTCTTGCGTAATAAGGTCACCAGGACATGCGCGCTCGCAGCGCTTTTCTTTCGCATCCCCGCAGCGGTTGCAAACATT
>JBHICS010000211.1:0-3120 GCA_046759685.1 Candidatus Brocadiales bacterium
GCTAAAGACCGTCTTTTCTACCGGAGGCCGCTAAAAAGTTTTGCCGGGTGCGTCTCCGTCTTCTCTATAGCACGATAATACGACATGCAACGTACGCTTCTTGAAATACCCGTCCCATTTCTGGACGTCACCATCCCCGTATATTCCTACGGGTTTATGATGATGATTGGTTTTCTCTTCGCCGTACTGGTAGCGCGGAGAAAGGCCAACTATGAAAGAGTTGACCCCCATTTAATAACCGATTTGGGTATATATGCATTGGTAGGTGGCATACTGGGGGCAAGGGCGCTCTTTATTATACACCACTTCAGTGAATATGCAGCACACCCCTTGGACATATTCATGATATTTAAAGGCGGGCTATCCTTTTACGGGGGTCTCTTTGTCGCCACGGCAACGGCAGCGGTATTTTGTAAAAAGCGGGGGCTGTCCCCGCTGAAGTGCCTGGACATGGCCGCTGTGGGTCTTGCAATAGGGCTCGCATTTGGCAGGATAGGCTGCTTCCTCAACGGCTGCTGTTATGGTGGCAGGGTAGGGGATAACTTTCTGTTCAGGGTCGCGTTCCCCAAGACCAAAGACGCCCTTGGCAATGTTGACGGCAGTCCCGCGTTCCTGCACCATCTTGAAGAAGGTTGGATAGGTTTTGCCGACCCGTTGTCTCTGCCCGTGCACCCCACCCAAATTTACTCCGCACTTGGTGCCTTTATGTTGTTTCTCATACTGAGCAACGTCTATGCATACAAAAAGCGCGACGGTGAGATATTCCTGCTGTTTCTCATACTGTATGCGCCGATGCGCTTCTACTGGGAGATACTGAGGGATGACAGCGCCCCCGTACTCTACGGGCTTACGGTCTCACAGGTTATAGGCATCCCGGCATTTCTGCTGGCCCTGGGGTTGTTTATCTACGGAAGGCGGCAGTTACAAAAGGCGTAGCGTGCGATCCGCCTCAGGCGGATGTCGCACGATTAAAAGAATTGTGGGGGCATCCGCCCGCCCCAAATATGGCGGATTTTCAACCTAAGGCGGACAACGTACCTCCTGCGTCGTTCTATTACGGACGACTACAACCTTAGTGGTTCGCCTGCAGGGTAGGAGATTACTGCACCATCGGAGAGGTTCTGGATTTTGGGGATATATTTCTCCTCGATAAGTGCATGGAAGTGTAGCTTATTACCGTGGACTCTCTTGCTGAGTACATGCCCCTTGTCGTACAGATAGGCAGAAAGCCTTCCGTCGGTAGCGCCGCAGGTAAGTTTTATCTCCACACACTTATCTTCTAAGAACCTTACGATCTTTTCCCTCAGTTCTTCCAGGCCCTGCCCCTTTAGTGCCGATACGGAGACGGCGTTATGATGCTTTGCCCTGAAGAGGGTAAGGATGGTGTCGTCTGAGAGGGCGTCTATCTTATTGAGGACGAGTATAGTAGGTTTTTTGTGCGAGCCAAGTTCTTTGAGTACATCGTTTACAGCCTGTACCTGTTCGATAACGTCCGAAGAGCTTGTGTCGGCCACGTGGAGTAAGAGGTCTGCTTGTCTGACCTCTTCTAGGGTGGCGTGGAACGATGCCACTAAGTGGTGCGGGAGTTTCTTGATGAACCCCACCGTGTCGCTTAACAGAGCCTTTCTTCCATTCCCCAGGCGGAGGAGTCTTGTCTTTGTGTCTAGCGTAGAAAACAGCTTGTCCTCTACCTGGACGGTTGCCTGTGTCATGGCATTCATCAATGTAGACTTGCCGGCATTTGTGTAGCCCACCAGAGAGACCTTAAAGTTTTCCCGTCTGGCAGCCACCTCTAGGCGCCTATGGCCTTCTATCTCCTTTAGTTTCTTTTTTAGTTCGTGTATCTTTTTGGAGACAAGGCGGCGGTCGACCTCAAGCTGTTTCTCCCCGGGGCCCTTGGTGCCTATGCCGCCTTCATATCTATCAAGGTGGGTCCACATCCGCTTTAGTCTGGGCAGGGTGTATTCAAGCTGGGCCAATTCTACCTGTATTTGGGCCTGTTTAGTGCTGGCCCTGTGTGCGAATATGTCTAGAATAAGCTCGCTTCTGTCTACAACCTTGGCGTTGAGGATTTTTTCAAGGTTTCTTATCTGTGCGGGTGCGAGGTCATCGTCACAGATGACCACGTCGATATTATGGTCTCTGCATAGCGAGGCCAGCTCGAGTGCCTTGCCTTTGCCTATGTAGTAGGTGGGGTCTATTCTGTGTTTCTTTTGTGTTACACCATCGACGATACTGGCCCCCGCCGTTGACGCCAGCCTTGCAAGTTCTTCCAGGGAGCCTCCGTCAAAGCCGCTCCTTGCAGTTATTGCGCCCAATAGAAGGGCCCTTTCGGCCCTTACCGAGAGGTCTGTTTTCTTTAATTCTATCACTTATCTCCTATGCAGGCATGTGTGGGATACCTTACATAATTGATTATAACACCGTAAGGTATCTTCCTTCAAGGATACTAGCGCTTCTCCTGCATCTCTAGAAGCAGCTCTTTCGGTAGGTTGAAATTTGCGTACACTTCCTGCACGTCGTCATGGTCTTCTAAGGCATCCATAAGCTCCACGACCTTTTTCCCTGCCTCTTCGTTCAATTCTATAGAATTCTTGGGGATCCAGCTAATCTCGGCCGACTCAAAGGGTACGTTTTCTTTATTTAAGGCTCTTTTTGTACTTTCAAAATCTTGTGGCAGACAGATTACCTGGTAGACGTGCTCAACTCGGAGAACATCCTCTGCACCTGCCTCCAGGGCGATCATCATAAGCTGGTCCTCATCCACCTTGTCACTGTTCACAACGAACATGCCCTTCTTTTCGAACATCCATGACACACAGCCTGATACCCCGAGACTGCCCCCGAACCTTTCAAATATCTTTCTAATCTCCGAGGCAGTGCGGTTTTTATTGTCGGTAACAATCTCAAGCATGATAGCCACACCGCTTGGGCCATAGCCTTCATAAAGGCATTCAAAAAGGTCCATGCCGGATGTTCCCCCGGTGCCCTTCTGGACGGCCCTCTCTATGTTGTCCTTAGGCATGTTGGCTGCCTTTGCCTTTTCAATGGCGTACTGGAGTTTGATATTGAGGTCTGGGTTGCCCCCCCCACTTCTTGCGGCGACGGTTATGTTTCTAG
>JBHICS010000212.1:0-3116 GCA_046759685.1 Candidatus Brocadiales bacterium
ATCCAGAGAGTGACCTAGCCGTGTTGAAGATGGACTCACCGGAGCCGTTTCCTTATGTAAAGATGGGCACGTCTGAAGACCTGATGATAGGAGAGTCGGTAATAGCGCTGGGCAACCCGTTTGGGTTCAAGAATTCGGTGACCACAGGTGTACTCAGCGCTACAGACAGGACCCTGACCTTCCCAGGCAGGTCTGGCGAGGTAAAGTATGAAGGGCTTCTCCAGACGGACGCACTGATAAACCCTGGCAATAGTGGCGGCCCGCTGGTGAACATAAACGGTGAGCTTATTGGTGTAAACGTGGCCATAGTTAGCCAGGCACAGGGGATTGGATTTGCCATCCCTGTGGACAGGGTGAAGAGAATCCTTGTAAAACTCTTTGACTTCCAGCAGATAAATAATGTCTGGTTGGGGACCAATGTGGAAGAGCTCCCAAGGGCTCAGCAGGGTGTTATGATTACAGAGGTAGAGGAAGGCAGCCCGGCTGACACGGCGGGTCTTCGTGAGGGAGACATAGTCCTGGAGGTTGATGGGAGGATGATTGTCGATGTGCTTGAGTTTGAGAAATATCTGCTGAAGAAGGAGGCGGGGGACAGCCTTGAGGTGTTGGTGGATAGGGGCGGGAGGCAAAAGGATTTTTCTCTTCAATTGTCTAAGGTCCCTGTACCTTCGGCCGAAGAGCTGGCCTGGGAGAGGCTGGGAATCGGCATCCAGGAACTGACCCCTGATATAGCCGAAGGGCTCGGCCTCTGGTGGGTTAAAGGCGGCATTTTGATAACGGATGTAGAAAGTGCCGGTCCGGCGGCGGAGGCGGGCCTTGAGTCGGGCTATGTGATAATAAGCCTGGGGGAATATAAGATATTAAACCATGAGCAGTTGGCCCTTCTCCTCGGAAAGCTGAAGGGTGGCCAGATGGTAGATTTGGGCCTTGCATGGGTAGACAGGCGAGGGGCACATCAGGGTTATGTCCGCCTGAAGGCCAGGTAGTTTTCCCACCAGTGTATAGGGTGCGTCAAGCCGCGCCCTACGCAAGAGTAACTATTTGCAGAAGCAGTGAACCCACTCCACCTTGGCTAGTTGCTCAACGACCCTGATTTACGGGGCGTCTCTGCCCCGGAGGATATCGTTTAAATATCCTGTAGTGAAGCCCAGGGGCTTCGCAAAATCCTTTTGACTTAGGGATTTCTCTTAGAGGAACTCATTTATTCCATCGGACATTTCAATTACGCATGCCTCTCTGCGTCTTGTTCGAAGGGCCTCCTTTGTTTCGTTGGTCCTACCGTAAACCCAACCAAAATACAGTATAATACGTATTATGCTTGACATGCTACGCATTTCACGTATCATATAGCTATTCCCCGCGCACGCAGACCTGGAAAGGGTTTAACAGGCACTATAGGCGGGGTATGGGCCAAGTCAAGTAATAGGGTTACCTGGCGGCCAGTCAGGATTTTGAGAATAAAAGATGCAAAAAAGGTCTTTGTTGGCGATAGGAGGCACCTACGATGCGGGAGAAGAAGATATTAATAAAACACGCATCCGGGGGAGAGGAAATAACACTATCTCGTTTGGAGGACGGACGATATGAGATATTGGCACTCTTAAGGGACATGGAAGAGGCGATAAATATAAGTGTTGAACTTGTTGCACGAATTAAGGAAAAAAGTAGCGAATGACAGTTCCCTGAGGAACCCGAAAAATAGTGTGCTTGGGTGTCCCGCTTGAGAAGGACTGTTTTTCAGGAGATTTAGGATAAATATTTCTTTCAGATGTCATTGACCTGACAGGTATCGGCGCAGGTCTGGCTGGGGCAGCGCTTAACGCTGCACCAGCGAGTGTTATGTTACTTCCCGGGTAGCACGGCAGGTGTATCTAGATGGAAAGACCAGTGCTGACTTGAAGACCTCGCATCCACAATTATTTGTAGAAGCAGTGAACCCACTCCGCCTTACCGATTATGTGATTCCCAGAACCTATCTTAATACGCGCGGGTTTAGGAGTGTTTGGTAAATGTGTTTCGGTATCGAAGACAAGGTGGGTCTTGGTGATGCGGAGGCGGCGAAGAAGTAATGCAGATTTTATCCTGACAACACAGAGTTTACCGTTAAGGCGTGAAGGTGTTCTTATAGAACAATCCACGCCTACAATGCTTTCGATCGGTACCGTAGGTTCCATGTTTGTATCCTTAACCCTGTGGCAGAAGGTAGTCTTCGGTCTCGGAATCCATGTATAGGGCACAATGCAATAAGCCGCTGGCTCATATATAGTCATGTTCGTGATTTTCTTGGGTAGCCCGAACACCGCATCGTTGTCTAGCACGGGCACAGCCACAAAGTCGTGCCTTCTCCTGCCAAATTTGCCTGCTTTGTCCAGGAGCTCTTTTGAGGTGACGACTTCTACCTTCTCCGGCCAGAGTTTTTCCCGCCTCTTTTCGTACCTCTGACCGTTTCCAGCCAGGAGCCAATCGGTTGAGACGTTGAATACTTGAGCTAGTCGCTCAACGACCCTGATTGACGGGGTGGTCCTGCCCCTAAGGATATCGTTTATATATCCTGGGGTGAAGCCAAGGGCCTTCGCAAAATCCTTTTGACTTAAGGATTTCTCTTGAAGGACATTTCTTATTCTTTGGGATATATCTACCATACCTGTACCCTGCAAATTACTTATCCTGTGTAGGCATTATATTGGTTCGTGTATTCTATTTTATTGTGCCCCGTTTCTTTTCCTTTTTTCTACAGGCAACATCTGTGCCATGAGTTCTCAGCAATTTACGTTGACCATATTGACTTTATCCGTAGAATACGTATTATTGTTAAAATTCCAATAGTAATAATTCTATGGGAATCATTCTGTACTCAAGCGTAAGTGAACTTGCTCACGCACATTATAAACGTGTGTCTCATCCTGTCAAGAAATAGATTATTTAGGAAATAAGCTGGATTATGAGAATAACGCGCGCAAAAAAGAGGCTTGTTGCAGAAGGACGGAGTGAACAACCATTCACCCCTAACCCCTCCCGCCGAAGGGGGGAAAAGGGCTGTCCCTACGCAATTTACGTTATCAATACGCGCCTGCCAAGACCTACTGCGCTACGGGGGATAAAATTCTTGACGCCTC
>JBHICS010000213.1:0-3103 GCA_046759685.1 Candidatus Brocadiales bacterium
GGATAAGGGACATTATGGTAGTGACGGGTGGCCGCAACGCAGGAGACTTCCTCAAACTGCTCGGAAACGGCAGGGAGTTGGGCCTCAAAAGACTCCACTACGCCTACCAGGAGGGTGAGGGGGGTATTGCAGAGGCATTGGCACTGGCAGAAGATTTCACGGACGGGGACTCGGTGGCAGTCATACTTGGAGACAATTTATTTGAAAAGAACCTCGACATCTACGTCAGGGCGTTTCTCGAACAAGAGTGCAGTGCGCGGCTGGTGCTTACCAAGGTTAACAATCCGGAACAATTTGGGGTGGCAAGGTTTGATTCGCAGACCCAATATCAGCCTATGACGGAAGGGCTGGAGGGAAGGTTGGTTGAGATAGTTGAAAAACCTGAGATTGCCCCCTCGGATTATGCCGTTACCGGATTTTATCTGTATGACAGCGATGTCTTTGATATTATCGGTGACCTGAAACCGTCCGAACGTGGAGAGCTAGAGATAACCGATGTAAACAACGCATATCTGAGAAGGGGTGAACTCGAGTACAGTATATTAGACGGTTGGTGGATAGATGCGGGCAGTTCCCCGCTGAATCTGGCTATGGCCACCAGGTTGGTAATGATTAGAGATGAGGTGTGTGGCGACTGTGACTGCTACATGAAGAAAAAAGAGGAGTCAAACGTATGCGCGGCATGAGATAAGGTGTCAGGCAATTAATCTGGTTTTGCAGTAATCGGTAACCGAAGAACCCGCTTAATACGGGTATCTAGAGGCCCAAGAGATTAGTAGCAATCTCTTGGGCCTTTTTTATTTGTCATCGCGGCAGCCCTTACAGGTGCGGCAGGGCTGTAGGGGTAGGCCCCTGTGCCTACCCAAGGGCAATCACAGGGGATTGCCCCTACATGAAAAACGAAGGTCAACCATAGGGTAGGGGCAATTTTCGCCATGGTGAAAATTGCTTCTACCAGTAGCAGGGTTTTAGTCATTAACACATTAACATTATGTCTATCCTGATAACAGGCGGGGCCGGTTTTATCGGAAGCCATCTCGCAAGGCTCTTTGTTGAGAGGGGTGAGCAGGTGACAGTCCTGGACAAACTCACCTATGCAGGCAGCCCGAAAAATATGTGGGGGTGTCTAGGCCAGCCTGGGTTCAGGTTCTACAGGGGCGATGTCTGCAACCAAAAACTTGTGGAACACGTAATGGAAGAAGCAGAGATAAAAAATATCGTGCACCTTGCCGCAGAGACCCATGTTGACAGGAGCATCCAAGGCGCAGATAGATTCCTTGAGTCCAACATCATGGGCACCCATACAGTTTTAGAGGCCGCACGGGCGCATGGTGTAAAGAGGTTTGTGCTGACCTCCACAGACGAGGTCTACGGTGAATGTTTAGAAGGGTCAAAGAAAGAGACGGATGCCCTAAGGCCCCGGAACCCCTATTCCGCCTCTAAGGCCGCTCAGGAGCATCTGGCATACTCTTACTGGGTCACGCACGACGTGCCCATTGTTATAGTCCGCGGATGCAATAACTACGGTCCATACCAGCACCAGGAGAAATTTATACCTAAGGTCATCTCTAATGCCATGGAGGGCATGCCCGTGCCCCTCTATGGCGACGGTTCACAGATAAGGGAGTGGATACATGTCGCGGACTTTACCGGGGCCGTAGCGCTCCTTATGGAGAATGGCATTTGCGGGGAGGTCTACAACGTGGGAAGCGGTGTTAAGAAAAAGAACATAGAGGTTGCTGAGATGTTGCTGGATGAGTTAGGCGTGCCTCGGGAACGTATTCTCCACGTTCAGGATAGATTAGGACACGACAGGAGATATGCCATCAATTCCTGCAAGGTTCGTGCCCTTGGGTGGAGTCCTGAAATATCCTTCGAGGCAGGGATTGGGGAGACCATTAGGTGGTTTAAGGAAAATAAATATAGGGGCAACTACAAACGGGAATGAAACAAGGGGGGAATCGGGAATGATTGTTAACACATACCGGAGAAAGATGCAGCCAGGACTATACTTTGGAAGTCGTGCTCAGAGAGATATCGACGAGGCCACTATCTTATCGGAGGTTCGATATCGAGTGCTACCCGACAGAAAGTCCTGCACCGTGTGCAGTAAGCCCTTGGACAAGAAGGCACTCCTTGCCCCTGCAGACAGTAGGCAGAGGAGAAACGCCTTCTACCCCTGTTGTTCTTTAGCTTGTAGGAGGCAATATCTGGAATGGTTAAACGAAGTCTCGTCTTAGTTGTTTTATTGCTTATATCAGGAAGTGGATGCGGGACCTTGTTGCCACCCCTCCTTGGTCCTGCGGGCAGCCCGCCTCAGTCGAACGGGACGAAGGCCGTTGTGCGTGTCCACGAAAAGGGTCTGTTAGCAACAAATACCGCCAAGACCGATAAGCAGCTGGCCGTGGTGGAAGAGCTAACCAAGAGGGCCATGGACAAGGTATCACTGCAAGAAGTCTACCCCACGTTTCAGCCCAGCCTGGCCGAGAAGATCGCCTACACCGCACAGTTTGCCGGCAAGGCTATAGAGAAGACTGCGCCCGTGTTTCCACTTGCCCCCGTGGTTGGGGGAGGAATAACTCTGCTAGGCAGTATGGTGGCCACCGGCCTCGGCTGGGGGCGTCTGATGAGGGCAAGAAAGATGCTGACACTGGCAGTAAGGGATAAGGAAGAGGTTGAGAGAACGGCAGGCACACTTATAGATGGCATCGAGAATTTTTCTAGCAATAACACCGAGGCAGGGAGGCTACTCAAAGAGCTAATAAGGAACAAGTCCATTGCATCGGGCACCAGCACCAGACTTCATAAGATAGTGAGAGAGAAGACCTTATGAGAAGGCTAGACCTGGGTTGCGGCCCTGACAAGAAAGACGGCTACATCGGGATAGACGTACACCCTTATCCCTGTGTGGACGTTGTTAGGGACGTAGACCGTCATGGTCTCCCATTCGACGACAATTCTGTAAACGAGGTCAGGGCTCACCATTTCTTAGAGCATTGCCATGACCTCATCTTTGTGATGAACGAGATATACAGGGTCTTAAGGCCGGGAGGCCGTTTGACAGTTGTCGTGCCAATTGTGGAGTTGGGCACAGGCGCCTTCC
>JBHICS010000214.1:0-3098 GCA_046759685.1 Candidatus Brocadiales bacterium
GAAAAGCTAATTGGGGATAAGGAAGTAGAAGTGGATACTGTAGCTCGTGATAAATATAGGCGTTCCGTAGCAAATGTAAAAGTGGGAAAGAAGTCGGTAAACGAGGCGATGAGGCGTGCAAACAAGAAAAAATAAAGGCTATTAAAGGTAACATGCCCTCCGCAAAATAGATAAGTGGCCAAAGAAGCCAAAAAGGGGGTCTGGTGGAACTAAGATGATTGAGTAGTGTTATGCCAGAGAGTGGCACAGCTATGAAAAGACACCGGTTTTCTATCGTCAGCATGGTTTTAGGTATTGTGAGTCTGACCATTCCGTTTACTGCACTCACGCCTTGTCCAATTGTAGGACTTGTCTTAGGCTCAATAGCCTTACACAAAACCAACAAGAATCCTACCGTTTTCTCTGGGAAAGGATTTGCTTTAGCAGGTGTGATATGTTGTTCTGTGAGTATATTGCTAACTATAGTAGGTCTTGCAACAGGGCTGTATTTTGCCTATTTACTTCAAACTATTGAAGTGATTCACGAAGCAGAGGTAATTCATATTTAACCTACGTTGCCCCATTAAATAAAAAGCCCAAAGAGCCAAAGAGGGATATAGGCAAAATCATAAAGACCCGACCTATAGACACCCTACTGCGACCTAGCCCTCTTTCCCATAACCAACGCCCAACCTTACACACCAAGATGGGGCAGCTTTCATGCACAAATTTTATGGAAGTGGACACTTCTTGGACACCGGTGCAGAAAATAAGGGTTCTGGAATTAGCCCTAAGTTATTACACAATAATGATTTTAAAAGTCCTGCTTGACAGTGATTACACCAAAGGTGTAAACTTGTTTTAATATTTTCGGTTGGTGAGAGATGAAGAGAAGTAAGGCTGTCTCAAGAAGGGAATTCATTAAGGCCGGGATAAGCGCTGCAGGTGCCGCATGTCTGGGGTGCCCCGATGTCCTGGCTGCCTCGGAGTCTGCTGCAGGCGCCATAATCTCCAGCCAAAAAGATGGTGAATTTCCCCTCTACGAGGCGATGCACTACAAGAAGCTGGAGGATGCCCGTGTAGAGTGCCAACTCTGCCCCAAGGCGTGTAAGATTGCCGACCTGGAGAGGGGCTACTGCGGCGTAAGGGAGAACCGCGACGGTACATACTATACACTGGTGCACTCCCGTGTCTGCGCCCTCCACGTAGACCCCATCGAGAAAAAACCCTTTTTCCATTACCTGCCAGGTACACCTGCCCTTTCAATTGCCACAGCAGGTTGCAATGTAGAATGCAAATTCTGTCAAAACTGGCAGATCTCGCAGTTCAGGCCGGAACAGGTAGATAGCATTAAGCTCACACCGAACGACGTAATGAAACACGCTAAGAAGCGTCGTGCCCCCACTATCGCATACACCTACTCAGAACCCGTCATCTTCTACGAGTTCATGTATGATACTGCGAGGGCCGCAAGGCAGGAGGGGATTACCAGCGTAGTAGTGTCAAATGGATATATAAAGGAAGAACCCCTTGTTGAGCTGTGCGAGCACCTCGATGCCGTCAAGATAGACCTGAAGGCATTTACGGAAGAGTTCTATAAGGAGACATGTAGTGGCGAGTTGAAACCTGTGCTCGATACGTTGCTGACGCTAAAGCAGCTTGGAATGTGGTTTGAGCTGGTCGTACTCCTCGTACCTACTCTGAACGACAGTGAAAAAGAGCTGAAGGAAATGTGCGCCTGGGTCTACAAAGAGCTGGGGCCAGATGTACCTATCCACTTTTCCAGGTTTCATCCCACCTATAAGATAAAGAACCTGCCACCCACCCCCGTACGCACACTGGAGATGGCCAGGGGAATTGCCCAGGAGGCCGGCCTGAATTTTGCGTATATCGGCAACGTGCCCGGGCACGAGGGTGAACACACATACTGCCCGGATTGTAAAGAAGTGGTCATTGAGAGGGTGGGCTATACCATCGTGCGCAACACCATGACAAGCGGTAAGTGCCACAACTGTGAGCACCCCATAGCCGGCGTCTGGGACCTCAAGATTTAACGCCTTTCGTTCTAATAAGTAACTGCTTCATTTGTCATTGCGAGCGAAGTAATCTCATGAAGGCACAGGAGATTTCTTCTGGACTATGCCCCTCGCAAAGACACAGGCATATCTTAGAACGTAATCCTTTATAAGCCTTATTGTCTGTGTCTAACGCCTCATCTTAATAACCAGTGCAATAAGCAGGGCCAGGCTTGCCCCGTTAAGTGCAGCAACGACAGTACATGTGCCGGCTATCCCCAATATGGGCACAAGGACTATACCTGTAAGTATTGCCCCCGAAAACGCCCCTACATGGTCAGCACTATTTATCATCCCTGCCGTGGGTCCGGAATCCGCCTCCTCCTCCAGGTATATTCGGCTCGCTATAGGAAACTCAAGCCCTGTAATTATGCCAGGAATCACTATCAACACCATGAAAAGAGCCTCGGAGCCGGCATACTGGAAGGGGAACCATTTAAGGAACAGGATAAGGGCCAGGGAGTAAGCCACCACCCCACCCACTATGTACTTGAGTATCCTGAGCCAGTTCCTGCTCTTCTTCAGTATGACTGCATTGCTTACGTAGCCACCGACGGCAAGACCTAACATGAACAGGGCCACAATAAGACCTATCATCTCATAGACATAGCCATAAATGTTCTGAAAGGCAAATATAAGGATAATTTCAAGGGCCATGGCGGCAAATCCTGTTGTGGCAATGGCGAATAGGCAGTTAAACCTCTTCTCCCTCGCAATGTTGCGAAAGGCAAGGCTTGCTGTAGTAAGTATTACAACCAGAAATAGTCCTATGGCAGCCAAGAAGTACCATAGCTTTAGCTTGCCTAGTGACCTTAAAATACCCTGAAGTTGTCCTCCGGCAAACTGGTCCCATAGAAGCAAGTTGTAGAAGTAGGTAACGGGTTTTGAGTCTGTGTTTATGCGCAGGTTACGCATGCCCTTTAAATGCTCCTCCATAAAACGGACCTGCCAGGGCTCTAGGTAGGGAAGGAAGTGATATTCCGAGAAGGCATCCGTCTCAATATTTCGCTCTTTGTATCTGGAGATTAGTGTGTCGAGGTCGGT
>JBHICS010000215.1:0-3090 GCA_046759685.1 Candidatus Brocadiales bacterium
CCTCGCCGTAGCGGCCAAAGCCCGAGCCGGGGATTAACACTACTCGCGCCTCACGGAGGATTTCAGAGGCAAACTCAAAGGACGGTCTCCGGGAGTTATATTTGACGAATGCAAACAGCCCCCCCATTGGCTCTCGCCACTCAAGCCCCGGCATGCGGTCAATGGCCGCCCTCAAATAATCAGCCCTCCTCTCAAGCTCTGCCGTGAACCCCTTATGAAACTCCAGCGGCGCTCTCATGACGCTTATCGCAAATGCCTGTGAGATGACAGGGGCACAGATTATCATGGTGTCGTGTACCTTGAGGAGTTCGTCAACAAGGGGCTTGTCTGCAGCCAGATAGCCCACACGCATCCCCGCCATGGCATATGACTTGGAAAAACTCCCGAACGTGATTACACGGTCCTTCATCTCGGGAATAGAGCCTATGCTGAAGTGCCTATTTCTACCGAACACGTAGGTCTCGTATGCCTCGTCGCTCAGCACATAGATGGATTTCTCCAATGCAATTGCAGCCACCTTTCTTATATCTTCTTCACTATATACGGCCCCTGTGGGGTTATTGGGTGAGACCAGGACAACGGCCTTGGTCCTTGGCGACAAATTCTTGGCAATCTCGTCTGGGTCAAGATGGTAGCCGTTTCTGTCTTCCCTCATGGGTGCCTCCACAGGCACTGCACCCACCAGCCTGACGGCCATCTCCTGGTTGAAGTAAAATGGTGCAGGCAGGATGACCTCATCCCCGGGGTCGAGTATGGCCACCAGGGCCTCCATAAAGCCCTGGTTGCTGCCGGCGGTTACCAGCAACTCTTTATCAGGGTCTACCTCTATATTGTTGAATTCTTTTAACTTCTTGGCTATCTCCCTGCGCAGTTCTTCCAGACCCCTGTCGCCACTATATGCACTGATTGATGTTGAGGTCTCTGTGGCCGATGAGATGGCTTCTGCGACCAGCTCCTGGGGGAGGTGCAGGTTGCTTACGCCCTGGCCAAGGTCTATTATCTCGACGCCTTTCTGCCTGAGCTCCCTAGCCTGTGAGACCATGGCATCTATGATGGGCGGAACTACCTTTTTAACGTTTCCAGAGACCTGTAGCATGGGTGGTTCATTTGGGCTAGAAGTAAGACATCTCTTTATAATCCGTAATGCGTCCTGACAACGGACGGTACAGGCAGACCTCAAGAGACATTGTACAGGATTGTATCAGAAAATATGCCAACTTAAAGCCATTTATGGCGCCTGACGCCAGGCCAAATCATGAAGAGGGTCTGCTAGCGGGTAAAGGTGTGAAGTCTTTGGGAAGGGTTTGGGTACGAAGTCCAGGAGTAATAGAGCCCCACAATATGAATCTCTTAGGCTGCAACCATTCCTAGAATGTTATCAGGTCACAAAGCCCGTGGGGGAGAGCGTTGAGTACTATATGAGTGTTATTAGTGCATGGGCATACCCCCCATACCGCCCATTCCACCCATTCCGCCCATGCCGCCCATTCCACCCATGCCGCCCATACCACCAGGCATACCACCGGGCATTCCACCGGGCATAGGTGCTGCGGGTTTCTCCTCCGGTATTTCTCCAACAAGTGCGTCTGTGGTAAGAAGCAGTGCTGCGATGCTTGCCCCATTCTGTAGGGCAGTCTTTACTACCTTAGTGGGGTCTATTATGCCGTTATTTACCATATCGACGTACTCGCCCAGCGCTACATCAAAGCCCTGACTGCCCTGGGTCTCCTTGACCTTGTATAGTACTACCTCACCATCGTAGCCGGCGTTTGCAGCCAGTTGTTTTATAGGCGCCTCGAGCGCCTTCTTAACTATGTCTCGCCCGGTCCTCTCGTCACCCGTCAGTTCCAGGGCATCCAAGGTCTCTGCTGCCCGAAGGAGTGCGACGCCGCCGCCCGGCAGTGTCCCCTCCTCCACGGCTGCCCTGGTGGCATTGATGGCGTCTTCCATCCGAGCCTTCTTTTCCTTCATCTCTGCCTCAGTGGCTGCCCCAACGTTTATCACGGCCACTCCACCCGAAAGCTTGGCCAGACGCTCTTGGAGTTTCTCCTTATCATAATCAGAGGTGGCCGTCTCCATCTCTGTGCGTATCTGCTGTATCCTGCCTTCGATATCCTCCTTACTACCTTCACCCTCTATTATGGTCGTGTTTTCTTTGTCTATAATTACCTTCTTTGCGCGACCCATGTCAGAGAGCTCAACCCTGGAGAGTTCAATTCCCAGGTCCTCGAAGATGGGGTTGGCACCAACCAGTGTGGCTATGTCTCCCAGCATGGCCTTACGCCTCTCGCCAAAACCAGGCGCCTTTACGGCTGCAATGTTCAGTGTCCCACGAAGCTTATTGACGACAAATGTGGCCAGCGCTTCACCCTCTACATCTTCAGCGATGATCAGAGTGGGTCTTCCTGTCTGGACTGCCTTTTCCAATATGGGTATAAGGTCTTTTATCTGTGATAACTTCTTCTCATGAATCAGTATTAATGGTCTCTCTAAGACCACTTCCAATGTCTCTTGATTAGTGATAAAGTACGGCGAGAGGTAGCCCTTGTCAAACTGCATGCCCTCTACCATGTCCACTGTGGTCTCGATGGACTTGCCTTCCTCTACAGTAATTACACCATCTTTTCCGACGCGCTCCATGGCGTTGGCAATTTGCGAGCCTATCTCTTCGTCGCTATTGGCTGCCACTGTAGCCACCTGAGTGACGGCCTTCTTATTGGCAACAGTGACACTCATCTTATTTAGTTCCTGTACAACCTTCTCGACGGCCTTTTCTATACCTCTACGGATAATCATCGGGTTTGCACCTGCTGTTATGTTCTTTAGGCCCTCCACGAAGATGGCCTCCGCTATGACAGTAGCAGTAGTGGTGCCGTCTCCGGCCACGTCATTGGTCTTGGAGGTTACTTCTTGCACCATCTTTGCGCCCATGTCTTCATAAGGGTCTTCCAATTCTATTTCCTTGGCCACAGTGACACCGTCTTTGGTTATGGTTGGGGAGCCGAAGCTTTTTTCTATAACAACGTCTCTGCCCCTGGGCCCTAGCGTAACTTTAACGGCCTGGGACGCCTTGCCTAGCCCCTTAGATAT
>JBHICS010000216.1:0-3037 GCA_046759685.1 Candidatus Brocadiales bacterium
CCCCCACCAAAGCTTGCCATCAGGCCGCAGGATGCAAACACAATGGCCAACCACCTGAAGCGCGGGCCGAGGCCCTTCTCGATATAGTACATCGGGCCTCCGCTAACCGTGCCATCTTCGTGGTGTATCCTGTACTTCTGTGATAGTGTGCACTCCGAGTATTTTATCGCCATGCCCAGAAACCCGGATACCCACATCCAAAATAGCGCCCCGGGACCACCGGCGTGGATGGCAGTGGCTACACCTGCAATATTACCCACGCCGACCGTTGCCGAGAGTGCGGCACAGAGGGCCTGAAAATGTGTCACATCACCAGGGTCCTCCTCCTTACTGTACTTACCCATGGTGATAGATATACTGTAGGGAATCCTCCGCACCTGAGGAAATAGGAGGCGGGCCGTGTAGAAAAACCCTGTGGCCAGTATGAGCACAACCAGTGGCAGCCCAAATATAAAACCAGACACAACCTCCAGGGCATTGGTTACGCTATCCAAGAGGCATCTCCTTCGGTATCAATAAAAGATAACGGTCGGTTGGGTATGTTGGCAAAGGTCCCGTAGGAGGTATTGGTAAAACTAAAAGACATTTTAGCTGTGAAGGGTTTGCTTCTCAAAATGTCCTGTTGGTGCTGAACCTGTTTTTAAAGTGGCCTTTCTCTCTATCCACCCCCCACCCAATAACACATCCCCTCTGTAAAAGACCGCCGCCTGCCCCGGTGTAACGGCCTTTTGAGGTTTGTCGAAGACCACTCGCACCAGGTCGCCGTCGTCTTCGACGGGGTAGGCGGTTGCTGGAGCGGCCCTATGGGTGTAGCGTATCTTCACCTCCACTTCAATCCCCCCCACAGGTCTCTCTATCGCCACCCAGTTCAGGCCGGCCACTACAAACTCCCTCACAAGGGTCTCCTCGCTCCTCCCGACGGTCACAACACCGTCCACTGGGTTTATATCCACAACATAGTAAGGTTCCCCCATGGCAATACCAAGGCCCCTGCGCTGGCCGATGGTGAAGAACTCTATGCCGCGGTGGCTTCCCAACACCCTCCCCTGAGTGTCCTTTATAAGTCCTGCCCTGATGGTGTTGTCTGTGCGTTCCCTGATAAGCGCCCCATAGCCATCCTCTGAGACGAAACAAATCTCCTGGCTATCTGGCTTGTCCCTCGTCTTCAGCCCAAGCTCTGCCGCCTTTTTCCTGACCTCCTCCTTGGTCCACTCCCCCAAGGGGTACAGGGCACGGGCGAGTTGGCCCTGTGACAGGGAAAAGAGGACGTAGGACTGGTCCTTCCTGCGGTCAAGCCCGGTCTTTAAGACATAGCGGTCACCCCTTATTCTCAGTCTTGCATAATGTCCCGTTGCAAGGTAAGGAGCGCCAAGATAACCGGCAAATCTCAGTAATTTCCCAAACTTCAGTGCCTGGTTACAGACTATACATGGATTGGGCGTCCTGCCCCGCGCATACTCCTCACAGAAATAGTCAACCAACCCTTCAAATTCTTCCCTAAAATTGAGCACATGGAAGGGAATTTCGAGAGACTCCGCCACCCTCCTTGCATCATACGCATCCTCCAGGCTGCAGCAACTCCGGGCCCTGGTCTCATGCGACGTATCTATACCTGACATGCTACCCATCCGCATAAACAGCCCTACCACATCATAGCCCTGCTCCTTTAATAAATAAGCGGTGACACTACTGTCAACGCCACCGCTCATGGCTATCACCACCTTTTTCTTCATATCATTAAGTCTATTGTATTACAGCGCTTAGTGGTTCTGTACCCTTGCTTTGAGGTTCACGTCTTATCACACCCGCAGCAGGCGGCTTGTCGCATGGTTTAGCTAGACTTAGGTTCGCCAGGGGCGAATCTGCCTATGGCATGACCCTATGGTACCCATCCAGTGTTTCCGTAGTCTTTGTTGTAAGGCGGCATCTTACCGCACCCTCAAAAGAGGCAAACCCTTCCACGCAGTTAAGGTGCCTCTAATTTAAGCGGTGTGGGTGTGAAGCAGATTGCGAATATTACAAGCAACGCAACACCCAGCATTTTTCTCCTGGTATCAAGCCTGCTGACTTCATCTATCGGAGCAGGGTGACGAAATCCAAATACAAGCAGCAGCATGGCGAACAGTATCCACCCCGGATAATAAAACAATGCTATACAACAAAATGCAAAGATGCCCAGCTTATAGACAAACTCGCTGTTCTTTCCAAAAAGGGCGTAGATGATGTGGCCCCCGTCAAGTTGCCCTATGGGCAAGAGGTTCAACGCCGTCACAAACAACCCGGCCCAGCCTGCGAATGCAACCGGGTGGAGGTATATGTCCAATCCCTCAGGCACTTCTCCAATCACCACCCGCGCAATCCAGGTGAAGAGAAAGGGCTCGCCAAGCCCAAGATAATGTGTGTCCTCCGTGGTAGGCACTGCGCGCACCTCAGAAAGACTGAGGCCAATGACAGCGGTCGGGACGGCAAAGAACAGCCCGGCCAGAGGGCCTGCCGCCCCTATATCGAACAGCGCCCGCTTGTTGGGTATATGCCCCTTCATCTTAATGACCGCACCAAACGTGCCAAAGGGTGGAAAGGGCACGGGGATAAAAAACGGCGCTGTCGCTTCCACACCGTATTTCCTGCACATAACAAAGTGCCCCATCTCATGGGACAGGAGTATGGTCATTATAGCCATCGAATAATAGGGGCCGTTGACCAGATAAGTGGTGCCTGCAGTACAAATAAAAAGAATTAAGTTGGTTCTGTATTTTAGCAAAAATTCCACGGGGGAAAATCCTTAAGGTATGAAATAAAACTATCTTAGGTACATTTGGATTTTATCTTGCTACAGAATTATTGTCAAGCACAAACGGTTTGACAACCCTGCAAGGTGGCCTTATAATCCCTGTTTTAACCCTCTATCCACAAGGAGACACTCAGCGCATGTCGTTCCCGAGCTACCGTCCCAGGAGACTTCGCAGCAGAGAAACCCTCAGGAAGCTGGTCAGGGAGACAGACCTCAGCGTAAACGACCTCATAATGCCCCTCTTCG
>JBHICS010000217.1:0-3024 GCA_046759685.1 Candidatus Brocadiales bacterium
ACTATATGGCGATGAGGATGCCGCAGGTTGGTGGGACCTTTATACAGGCAGAAAGTGAAATAGCTGCTATCAATATGCTTTACGGCAGCGCTGCTGCTGGTGCCCGGACTATGACCTCATCGTCAGGTCCAGGTATAAGTTTGAAGCAAGAGGGTATATCTTATCTTGCTGGTAGCGAGCTCCCTTGCGTCATTGTAAATGTACAGAGGGGAGGGCCTGGCCTCGGAGACATTTCCCCGTCCCAATCGGATTATTTTCAGGCAGTTAAGGGTGGCGGCCATGGCGACTACCGTAACATTGTCCTTGCCCCAGGCTCCGTGCAGGAGGTGGCAGACCTCGTATACGATGCCTTTGATCTGGCTGACAGGTATCGTAACCCAGTCATGATATTGAGCGACGCACAGTTGGGGCAGATGATGGAACCGGTAGAGTTCTATAAGCCGACAAAGACATATCTTCCACCCAAAAAGTGGGCCCTTACGGGGGCTGATGGAAGGCCAAAAAACGTAATAAAGTCCTTCTACCCGGTGAAGGGAGAATTAGAGCAGTTCAACAGCCAGCTGCAGGAAAAATACCGTAAGATTGAAGAAACAGAGGTCCGCTACGAGGAAACAAACACAAAAGATGCCGAACTAATAATTGTAGCTTACGGTACGTGCGCTAGAATATCGAAAGAGGTTATTAAAAGGGCTTCTCAGATGGGACACCGGATCGGACTCCTAAGACCCATAACTCTGTGGCCCTTTCCCAAGGACGCCATTAGACGAATTTCACAAAAGGCAAGGGCCTTTATAGTGATAGAGATGAGTGCCGGCCAGATGGTAGAAGACGTAAAGCTGTCCATACTGGGGCGGCGCCCTGTATATTTCTACGGTCGAACGGGGGGAGGTGTACCCTCTACAAAAGAGGTTTTCAACAGGATATTAGAGGTGTTACCAGATATTAAAACCACCGACTCCGTGGAAATGATAGAGATATAAGCTTGCGCACCTTTTTTGGAGTTATTTAGATAAGATGGAAATACTTTATGAACCACCTAAAACGCTTCACAGGGTGGCTACGCATTATTGCCCAGGTTGTGGCCATGGGATCGTACAGCGCCTGATTGCTGAGATAATTGAAGAGTGGGAAATAAGGGGCAAGAGTATAGGGATTGCCCCTGTGGGGTGCGCAGTGCTGGCCTATAACTACCTCGACATAGATATGAGTGAGGCTGCCCACGGAAGACCGCCAGCCGTTGCTACAGGCATAAAGAGGGTTCATCCAGATAACGTAGTATTCGCCTACCAGGGGGATGGAGACCTGGCAGCAATAGGTCTGGCAGAAATAGTACACACAGCCGCCAGGGGAGAGAACGTAACCGTGATATTTGTAAACAATGCCGTCTATGGGATGACCAATGGGCAAATGGCCCCGACAACCCTCTTAGACCAGAGGACTATCACCTGCCCAGAAGGCAGGAGCGCTGACGACCACGGCTCCCCTATCCGCATCAGTGAGCTTCTGGCAACCATAGATGGATGCGGATATTTGACCAGGGTTACTATCACAAATCCCAAGAATATACAAAAAACTAAAGCGGCTCTAAAGAAGGGTTTTAGGACACAGATGAAGAAAAAGGGCTTCTCCCTTATAGAGGTACTCTCTCCATGCCCTGTATATTGGAGAATGAGCGCCCTTGATTCCATGAGATTTATAGACGATGAGATGAGCCGTACCTATCCCGTAGGCACATTTAAGGACTGGGAAAAGGAGGGGTCATGACAGAAAAAGTTATCTTGGTAGGCTACGGGGGTCAGGGTATGATGCTTTTCGGAAGACTCCTGGCAAGGGCCGCCATGCTTGACGGTAAGTGTGTAACCTTTTTTCCCTCCTATGGCACAGAGGTAAGGGGCGGTACTGCATGTTACCACCTAATTGTCTCCACAGAGGAGATATATTCACCTGTGGTGGAAGAGGCCGATACCCTGATAGCTATGAACCAACCGTCGTACATAAAGCTTAAAGACTGCCTGAAGTCGAAGTGTCTCCTCTTATTGAACTCTTCCATGGTCAATGTGGAAGACCCTCCGCAGGGAGCGAAGGTTTATAGAATCCCTGCTACTGAGATGGCCAATGAATTGGGGAATGTGGTAGCATCAAACATGGTTATGATGGGCGCCTATAACTATATAAAAGAGATTATACCAACCCACATCTTTCTCGAATGTCTGGAGAAAGCTTTAAGGGGCAAAAAGGCGACCTTGTATGAAACAAACAAACTCGCCCTTGAACGAGGAGAAAGCTACATAAAAAATGGCAACCTCATTAATTTGCCAACCCTATAAACAGTGTTTTAGCCTTAACCGTTCGGCCATTATTTGTACAGAAAAGCACTACATCAACCTCTGTTCCTGCTTATATTGCCTAGGATGAACGATCTAGATAAAAATCATCTGTTGTGCCTTTGTCTAGCCCTTCTGATGCTGTGTTGCCATGGCTGTCTATTCGGGGGCGAAAAGAAAGAAGAGAGGGTTGTTTACCCCGTAGCCACTAAAACAGTACCCCAGAAGGTGCCTGAAGAGGAGGCCAAAAGGAAACCTGTAAACAAACCCGTGAAACAGGGCACCACAACCAGGGCATTCCAGGAGATTGACAAAAGGTTAAGCAAGCTTTCCCAAGAAACAAAAGAGGCCCAGGAAGATCTCCTTACCAGGATAACTGCACTTGAAGATGACAGCCAACAGCTTAAAGACAAACTCTCACTTGTAGAGTTTCTCCAGGGGGAGTCATCTAATGAAATAACAAAGATGCGGGAGGGGCTAGAATTTGAACTGGAGAGCCTGAGAGAACAAATCGAAGATTACAACGCACTCTTGATTGATATACTAAACAGAATAAGTAGTGCACCTGAAGACACTGTCCAGCCAGAACCCACCCCCTAGCAAGGCCGAGAGATTGGCTTTATAATGAGGATGTAAAGGGGTGTCTCTATAATGATTGCAACGAAAAAAACTTCCGTCGTAACCTCCTCTCTAATTATCA
>JBHICS010000218.1:0-3022 GCA_046759685.1 Candidatus Brocadiales bacterium
TAGTAGAACTGGGGCCTGGTCTGCTAGGTGGCATCTTTGATGGCATACAAAGACCAATGGAGGTTGTGGAAAGATACGGTCATAAGGGAAGTCCAGGACTTCCTTTGCCCAATGGTATACAAATATCTCCAGAGGCTGAGGAAAAACAGAGCGGACACTTTATCTCCAAGGGGATTATCGCAGATAAGCTATCCAGGAAGAGGTTATGGCATTTCTCCCCCAATGTTAAAAAAGGTGCCTCCGTTCAGGAGGGTGATGTCCTAGGTGTAGTAAAGGAAACAGAACACTTAATGCATAAAATTTTGGTGCCACCCAGGGTATCAGGGGTTGTCAGTGAGGTAAGGGAGGGAGACTTTATTGTCACAGATACGGTTGTTGTTCTGGAAGATGGCAGAGAACTCTCCATGATGCACAAATGGCCTGTGAAAATGCCAAGGCCGTGCAAGAGAAAACTCAGCCTGGGTGAGCCCTTTATCACCGGCCAGCGTATTTTTGACTTCTTCTTCCCTGTAGCCCTGGGCGGGAGTGCTGTAATACCCGGTGGGTTTGGCACTGGAAAGACGGTAGTGGAACAATCCCTGTCAAAATATTCCAGTGCAGACATCATCGTCTATGTGGGTTGCGGTGAAAGGGGTAACGAGATGGCAGACGTGGTAACTGAGTTTCCCCAGCTGCAAGACCCAAAAACGGGCGGGCCCTTGATGGACCGCACTATTCTGGTAGTTAACACCTCCAATATGCCCATCGCTGCTCGAGAGGCCTCTATATACACGGGCATCACCCTGGCCGAGTACTACAGGGACATGGGCTATAACGTAGCCCTTATGGCAGACTCCACTTCTCGCTGGGCAGAGGCCCTTAGGGAGATATCTTCCCGTCTGGAGGAGATGCCAGGCGAAGAAGGTTTCCCCACCTATCTATCCACAAGGATAGCAACTTTCTATGAGCGCTCAGGCAAGGCAGAGTGCCTGGGTAGTGACAAAAGTGTAGGTTCTATAACCGTGGTTGGTGCTGTCTCGCCTCCAGGGGGTGACTTCTCTGAACCAGTGACCCAAAGCTCCATGAGGGTAAGTGGTGCCCTTTGGGCCCTGGACAGCAAGCTAGCCTACAGTCGTCACTACCCGGCAATAAACTGGCATAAGAGCTACACCCTTTACTATAAGGCTATGAAGAAGTGGTATGAAGAGAACGTATCACCCGAGTGGGACGGCTTCCGCAACCGTATAACCCAGATTCTCCAAGAGGACGCTGAGCTTCAGGAAGTGGTGCAGCTTGTTGGCCCAGGTGCCCTTCAGGATGCCGAAAGACTTACCCTTGAGACAGCCAGGATGGTACGCGAGAGCTTCCTTCAGCAAAGCGCTTTCTCCCCGACAGATGCATCCTGCTCCCTGGATAAACAATATAAAATGCTAAAGGCCCTACTCCTCTTTTATGAGCTAGGTAAGGAAAAAATAGAGAGAGGATTCTCCATAGATATCCTTATCGGTCTCCCTGTGATGGAGGAAATATCAAGACTAAAAGAGGTGCCTGAAGAAGAATTTAGTGAACATTACGCCCAGTTTGGGGAAAATGTTAAAAACTCCTTCGAGAACCTTAGCCCAACCACGGTAAACACCTAAGGAGTTTTGCCATGGAGTTACTGACGAAAGAATACAGGGGTGCAAGCTATATCTCAGGACCACTTATGTTTGTACAAGGGGGCAAGTGCTTTAGCTACAATGCTATTGTTGAGATACTTTTGCCTAACGGTGAGGTTCGCACGGGACAGGTGCTAGAGGTCTCTAACGAATATTCCTGCATCCAAGTGCTGGAGCATACGGCCGGGCTGGATGTGGAAAAACCCATCGTGCGGCTGATGGAAGACGTTGCACGGCTTCCTGTCAGTCGGGATATGATCGGGCGCATCTTTAATGGCAGAGGAAAACCTATAGATGGTTTGCCAGACGTAATCTGTGAAAAGAGGATGGAGATAATAGGTACACCGATAAATCCAGTATCCAGGGACATACCTAATGAGTTCATCCAGACCGGCATCTCCGCCATTGATGGTAACAACACCCTGGTGCGCGGACAAAAACTCCCCATATTTTCTGGAGCAGGACTCCCAGCCAACGAGCTGGCCAGCCAGATCCTCAGGCAGTCCACAGTATTGGGTAAGGAGAGCCAATTTGTGGTGGTCTTTGCCGCTATGGGTATAACCCAGAGGGAGGCCTCCTTCTTCCTTAACAGCTTTGAAGAATCTGGCTCCATAGGCAAGGCCGTCTGCTTTCTCAACCTGGCCGATGACCCTACTGTTGAGAGGTTACTCACCCCACGCTACGCCCTGACGGCAGCGGAATACCTGGCCTTTGAACATGACTACGACGTGCTGGTGATACTAACTGATATGACAAGCTACTGTGAAGCCCTAAGGGAAATTAGTACATCCAGGGAAGAGATCCCGGGTCGCAGGGGCTACCCCGGCTATATGTACAGTGACCTTGCCTCCATCTATGAGAGGGCAGGCAGGATAAAAGACAATAAGGGGTCTATTACCCAGATACCCATTCTCACCATGCCTGATAACGATATTACCCATCCCATTGCAGACCTAACTGGGTATATCACTGAGGGCCAGTTAGTCCTCAGCCACCATCTCCATCGTCTGGGCATTTACCCCCCGATTGATCTCCACTCCTCCTTATCCAGGCTTATGAACAACGGCATAGGTACGGGTAAGACCAGAGAGGACCATAGACAGGTGATAGACCAACTCTATGCCTGCTACTCCCGTGGGCGAGACCTAAGGCGGCTCATTGCCATCATTGGGGAAGAGGCCCTTAGCGAAATGGACAAAAAATACTTCCGTTTTGCCGATGTCCTTGAGAAAACTTTTATCGGTCAAGGTGATATCAACATGAGTATCCAGGATACGCTGAACCTTGCCTGGCACCTACTAAGGACATTCCCGGAAAGTGAGCTTCGCCGCATCAACAAGCAAGTCGTTGCAGAGTACTTCTATGATACAGCTGCCGTGTCTGGT
>JBHICS010000219.1:0-3015 GCA_046759685.1 Candidatus Brocadiales bacterium
ATTAGTAAGCGAAGAGGAGACTCCGAAAGAAGTCAATGTGGGGACAGGTTTTTAAATCGTTGGGGTCGCGGGGCCTCAACCCTGCGGCACCCAGGCTTATAGTTGCCCCATTTGCGCCAGAGGCGGATTCGCCAAAGGCAAAAATCGAGTAACCACAGTCTTGCGTAGGGACAGGGCTCGTCCCTGTCCGCACGGACAGCCACAAGGGCTGTCCCTACCCTACGTTACACTTACCCATTAAAGGGGATAGTCATAGAGGGTCAACTATTCTAAGGAGACATAATGCCCTTTTTGAGTTATGTTAGGATTTGACAACCTGAACGTTTTGTTTAAAATGCTTTTAACCGTTTTTAAACTGACATGCATAACAAGACAAGGGGGGAAGCAGACGTGAGGGTTGCGTTTCTTAATCCGCCATCGTACGAAGACTTTGACGGTGGGGCGGGCTCCCGCTACCAGGCGACGCGAGAGGTGACCAGCTTTTGGTATCCGACCTGGCTTTGCTACCCGGCCGGTATAATTCCTGAGAGCCGGGTGATTGACGCACCCGCCGAGCATCTTAATCTTGAAAAGACCCTTTCCATTGTAAAGGACTTCGAACTGGTTGTTATCTACACAAGTACGGCTGCCTTTGCAATGGATGTTAGGACTGCCGAGTCAATAAAGGCTACAAATAAAGACATCAAGGTCGCCATTGTTGGACCGCACCCGAGTATATTGGCGGATGAAACACTCAGGGCCTCTAAGGCGATAGACTTCGTGTGTAGGCGCGAGTTTGATTATTCTATAAAGGAGTTCGCTGAAGGGAAACCGCTTAGCGATATAGAGGGCATAAGCTATAGAAGTAACGGCAATATTATTCACAATAAAGACAGAGAATATATAAAGGACCTTGACGCCCTCCCTTTTGTGGCTGAGGTTTATAAAAGAGACCTTAAGATCCAAAATTACCACATTCCATATCTCCGACATCCGTACGTTTCTATTTATACGGGCAGGGGATGTCCGGCACAGTGCATCTTCTGTCTATGGCCGCAGACCTTTACCGGCAACACATATAGGGTGAGGAGCCCTGAGAACGTTGTAGAAGAAGTGAAGCTGGCCATTAAATACTTTCCTGAGGCGCAAGAGATATTCTTCGACGACGATACTTTTACCGCAAATAGTGCCCGGGCACGAGAGCTTGCCACAGAACTACAGCCACTGGGTATTACATGGAGCACCACCAGCCGTGCTACCACTGACGTCGAGACACTGAAGGTGATGAAGGACTCAGGCCTAAGGCTCCTGGTGGTAGGATATGAGACTGGGAGCCAGAAGATTCTCAACAACGTGAAAAAGGGTGTGACACTGGAGCAGGCCGAGGAGTTTACGAAGAATTGTAAGAGGCTTGGTATACAGATTCATGGTGCATTTATACTTGGCCTACCAGAGGAGACTCCCGAGACCGTAGAGGAGTCCATCCGTTTTGCGTGTAAGCTTAATCCCGACACAATCCAGGTCTCGCTTGCCTCGCCCTACCCAGGTACAGAGCTGTATGAAGTATGCAGAGACAAGGGCTATCTCGTGGAGGACAACCTTGTAAGCAGCAGAGGCTACCAGAAATGCGGTGTGCAATATCCCGGTATGAGCAGTATGGAAATATACAGTGCGGTTGAGAGATTCTACAAGAAATTCTACTACAGGCCACGGTTCATTGGGAAGACGCTAATGAAAATGCTGTTCAATAAACAGGAGAGGAAGAGGATACTCAAGGAGGGGGAAGAGTTTAAAGAGTTCCTGTCCAGGCGCAAGGAGATAGTAAAGGGTAAAACATGTTAGACCTGAGTGGCTACAGGAAAAACATTGATCTGATAAAAGATGCTGTTACAACTGGCGGGCCCAGTTTCATTAACTTCGCCCTGACCAATGCCTGCAACGCCAAGTGCAGTTTCTGTTCCTTCCCCGACATTGCGTCGAAGGACTGGGTCTTTGTCGATGCTGGTCGTGCAAAGGAGGCGCTGGACATCCTTTATGACCGTGATGTGAAGTACATAACCTTTGTGGGTGGTGAGCCCCTACTGCACCCTAACTTCTTTGACATAATCGGCTATTCTTCAAAAAAGGGTATTGTCTCCATGATGTCCTCAAATGGAGTATATCTCACCGCCGAGAACATCCATGCCATGAAGGACTCCGGCCTCAGCACCATTTTCATCTCCATTGATGCGACCTCTGTTGAGGAACACGAGCGGAACAGGGGGCTACCTGGCGTGTGCCAGACCATCAAGAAGGCTATGCCAATAATAAAAGAGTCCGAGATAAATGCCATCGCATCAGTAACTATAAGTAAACTTATAAAGGACTACTCGAAACTACCCACATTTCTAACGGAATTGGGATTTGACAAGTTAACCTTCTCGAATCCTATGATTAGATACTCCGATTCCTATGCAGGCTCAAATCCAGAAGTACTTATAGACTATACCCCGGAAGAGATAATACAGGTGTTTAAGGACATTAAGGCACTCAAAGCCCAGTTCTGCGTAGTAAATCCCACAGCCGCCCTTGACGACATGATAAGGTTTTTTAATGGAGAAGGGGCGAGGTTTCTGTGCCTTGGGGGATATAAATCGTTCTACGTGGACTGGCTCCTAGATGTTTATCCCTGTCAAACGCTCAACCAAAAGATGGGCGACATCCGCGAATTTGCCCATGTGCCCTTCAAGCGGCTGAACTGCAATTTGTGTATAAACGAATGTTACAGGGAACCGAGCCTGATGCAGTATGTGGCCATCTCGGTGAGTGATGCCTTCTCCGCCTTTAGAAACGGCCGGATGGGAGAAGGATTGGGTAGGCTCTGGGATAGGAACAACCTTATATCCGTGTGGGCCAGCATTGAGGAGTGGAGGGATGCTGGCAGAATATAGTGAATGCCCTAATAGTAACGGCTGATGATTTTGGCATATCCCGTAACACAAATGAGGCCATAATTAAGGCCTTTAGAGAAGGGATACTGACCAGTGCCAGCCTGAC
>JBHICS010000220.1:0-3011 GCA_046759685.1 Candidatus Brocadiales bacterium
TGGGAAGAGCCTGCCCGGCCTGCGCTCCTGGGCCTCTACGAGGGTTGCCCACACAAGTAAAATGGCACAGCAAAGTATTTTGGCTATTAGACCTTTCACCTTGATTCCTTCAAGCTAGAACCTAGCTCATCATTTATCAAGTGGGAAAGATGGGTCTTACCCATCATCCATTCATCTATCTCGATGGCTCTACCTCCTGCTTCCCCCTCCCTTGATGGAAGGGGGTTGGGGGAGGGTGAGACAAACAATTCTCTATTATTCACCTCCCGGCCAGAAACTCCGTTGTGTTGAGCAGCAAACGGCCGTTATTGGCCTTGCTCCAATTATTATAGAGACGGCGCCCTGGGGTGTTGGTGGTACCGTCATCGGCTGGTGAACTGTCGGATATGGCTGCAATCCTACCCCTACCTAACCTGGACGTGGCAAATATTATATCAAGGTCCACCTGCCGCGCACCTTTTAACCAGATATGGCCCCTGGCCGTAGTATTTTGAGGGGATTTTACCAAACTAATGGTTCCAAAGCCATTAAGATATATCATCTCCACCATGCCGAATGGGCCGTATAAGACCGGAACGTCGTTGAGACTGAAGTTGGCCGTGTAGTGCCCTCCCCTTAACCACGAATTGTTCTCACCCGTTTCCTGAAAATGCATACCGGTATATGACTCAAGCTTATTGAAGATGCCTGTGGAGTCTATCCCGTCATTGTTCCTGTCGGAATTAAAGTGGTCTGCTATTAGAAATACCCCCCCGCCTCTCTTTACAAACGTCACGACAGCGGCCCGCTCGGAGGGTGTCAGGTCGGTATTGGGTTCGCATAGGATTAGCACGCTGTACCGCGATAGGTCTTGAGGGTTTTCCGGGTTGCCGAAGCTCAGCGGCCTGTTAGTGCTCTCCACATCATATCTTCCGGTCCTGTATAGTGCGTAGGCCCACGATGATATACCACCTGACCAGTCCTCTGGTGAGGAGGGATTCGGGGGTTTGGGCACAGGTACGTTGTCGTCAATTATCCAGTCGGCATGTCTGCCCGCACTCTGTGCATGGCCGGCATCAAAGAGCACCTTGTATTTTTCCTGGGCGTCGACATCATACACTAAGGGACTTGAAGGTAGGTAAATAGTGAAGATTAGAAGGATGTACAGGAATTGCTTTATGAGCATTGCGATGTTAACTGTTTGGGGTGATGTCCTGTAGGGTGCCGCAGGGTCGTGCCAAAGGCAAATTCGCCCCTGGCGAACTTAAGCCCTGCGGCACCTGGCTCCTTTAGTTTAAATGCATTTATACACTAAGACGCGCCTTACAACGCTTTGCCTGATAAATCAGGCAGCTACAATTGTGGGAATTATAGTGTAGTTGCCCCATTTATGGGGCATTTACCCTATTGTATAACCAGCTCGCTAACTGGTACTCGAAAGGACATGCCTCCTGGCCATAAGCGCTGCACCCAGGGCGCCGGCTATTTGGGGCTCATCGGGCAGGTTGACCCGTTTGGGTGAGAGTTCGTGCCTCAGCTTCTCGCACACCCCGACGTTCTTCATAACGCCGCCGGTCAGCGTAATCTCCTCCTCTATAGGCACCCTTTGCACCAGGCTCAAGACCTTCCTTACAATGGCCGTATGGAGGCCGCTTATGATATCCTCCTTGGGGAGTTTTTGGTGAATTAGGGAGATTACTTCCGACTCGGCGAAGACGGTGCACATACTGCTTATAGAGACCTCTCGCGATGATTTCTGTGACAACTGGCCCAAATCCCTTATATCAACGTCCAGCACCCCGGCCATTACCTCAAGGAACCTGCCCGTGCCGGCCGCGCACTTGTCGTTCATGATAAAGTCCACCACGCGGGCGCCACCGTTACCCTGTCCTACTATGGCTATGGCCTTGGAGTCCTGACCGCCTATGTCAATAATCGTCCTTGTGCTGGGAAATAGGTGGTGGGCGCCAAGGGCGTGGCAGGTAATTTCCGTAACAGATTTATGTGCAAAGGGCACGTTATTGCGGCCATAGCCGGTGGCTATCATGTAGTCTATCTCTTCGGGCCTTAGACGTGCCTTTTCCAGGGCAGCATCCAGGGTCTCACGGGCCGTTTTTTCTATATCAACCTGGGAGTCAAAGACAGTGTAACCCAGTATTTCATTATTCTCTCCGAGCACCACCACCTCTGTAGAAACAGAACCTATGTCTATCCCTGCCGTAATCATCCTTACTTCTTTCCCTCCAAGACCTCTATAAATGCATCGAGCCGGGTCCTCACCTGCTCCTTAGAGTAATTCCTCTTGTCTATACACTCAAGGTCCAGTATGAAGAACGGGACATCCTCCTCCTTACGAAGGCCGTCCTTTACCAGTTGTGACAGGCTGTTAAAGTGTCTGCAGCCCCACGGGGCCATCCATATGACCCCGTCTATCTTGTAATCCCTCACCATCCTTGCCACCCACTCGGTCATCCTCTCGCAGGGTCCGATGGCCGGGTTTGCCAGGAGCTTTGCGGCAAGCGACCTAAAGGGTTTCTGAGGGTCCATGTCTTCCCATGTGATCAGGTTCACGCTCTCGAAGGCCACAACCGCCCTATGGTCGAGCTCAAGATAGTTAAAGACCTCGTCATTATAATATGGTCTCAGGTGACACCATAGGAGCCTGTGTCTTTCGTCTTCCACTGCCGCTACACCCTTCTCCACCCTCTCTTCCAGTTCCTCGCAGAGTAGCCTGGACATCCTCACCAACTCCCTTGAGCCCCAGAGCTGTGATATGGCGCCAATAAAGTCTATGGCCTCACAGCCCAGCATGGGGCTGGGCAAGTGTTTTCTCAGCTCCATCGCTTGCCTAAAATACCGGGTGGCCTCATTCGAGTTGTTGATGACCTCTGATAGCTTTTCCTGATCAAACGCCTTGCCTGTTATGCGGGCCAGCTCCAGGGTTATTTCCTCCAGTTGTTCGGCCAGTATGTCACGAGACCACTCCTCGTCCACCATGAACGGGACCTGCAGGTAGAAATGCGGCCTCTTAT
>JBHICS010000221.1:0-2995 GCA_046759685.1 Candidatus Brocadiales bacterium
ACCACACCAGCGCGGTACATAATCCGATTATCAATGTTGAGCATGCCCAGTGTCTTGACCGCCGAGCCCACGGCTATGCCAAGGTCCTGATGTCGCCAGGCACACTGGGGGCCCTTAAATTCGTCAAGCTCTTTGGGTACAACCTCGTTACATGTGGGGAAGCCGCAGGCCCCGCAGTTGAGCCCACAGGGTGTGGCGTCCTTTAGTCCGATTAGGAGCATGGCACCCGAATGCCGTACGTTGTCACCGTCCCTGTCAAAATTCCTCCTCCCCGTCCTGGTCCCATACTCCACCATTTCATCGGCAAACCGCTTAAGCTCATCTCCCTCCACGATCATTACCTTTACGAAATCCTCTCCCTTAGACTTGGGTGCGGTACGGGCCGACACGGCAGCAAGCTCCGCCGCCACCCTTAAACCATGTGTCTCTTCCACCTTTAAGCTCCTCCAAGACAAAAAACAGTAGCGTGGGAATATATCACCAAAGTCTTAAACGACAAAAAATGTATGATGCATCTAAACACACCTTACGACTACTTTTGTCATTGCGAGCGAAGCGAAGCAATCTCTTGAACGCACAAGGAGATTGTTCGCCAAAAAGATAGGCAGACATGAGCTGTCCCGACATGATGAATCAAGTTCGTATAGTAACACAAATTACAATATTTCTCCTCATCTGAGCCGCAGGCGTCAAGAACTTTTTCATATTTACAAAATACATGAATTTGTCTATATTTAATATTTACTTGACCTTAGCAATTCCTTTCTGGGTGCTGCACTCGTGAGCGAGCCAAAACCACTATATATAACAGACGATAATATCGGCCTCGTTACCGACTTCTACCAGCTTACCATGGCGGCCGGCTATTTTCAAAATAATGTGAATACCACCGCCACTTTCGAGCTGTTTGTAAGGAAAATGCCCGAAAATCGCTCCTTCCTTGTCGCTGCAGGACTTGAACAGGCACTCCACTACCTGAAGGCCCTAAGATTCTCTGAGAGCGCCATCGGCTATCTAAGGCGCCATCCATCGTTCAAGAAGGTAAAGAAGGAGTTCTTTGACTACCTTAGGGATTTCCGTTTCCGCGGAGAGGTATATGCCATACCCGAAGGCACGGTAGCCTTTGCAGAGGAGCCTCTGCTCAGGGTAACTGCGCCCATGATAGAGACCCAATTGGTGGAGACATACCTGTTATCTACCATAAATTTCCAGACCCTGATAGCGTCCAAGGCGGCCCGAGTGGTGCTAGCGGCGGGAGGGAGGGACGTGACCGATTTTGGAAGCCGTAGGGCCCACGGGCCCCAGGCCGGGGTGCTTGCTGCGCGGGCATGCTATATAGGTGGTTGCACCTCCACATCCAACGTACTTGCGGGACACGAACTGGGAATACCCGTCCTGGGCACCATGGCACACTCGTGGGTCATGGCATTTGATACTGAGGAAGAGGCTTTTCGCCGTTTTTACGAGGTCTTTCCTGAGAATACGGCGTTGCTCATTGATACATATGATACCGTCAAGGCCGCACGCCTTGCAAAACATATAGGCACAGAGAATCGGCTCCTGGCCGTAAGGCTGGACAGCGGCGACCTCTTGAAACTAAGTAGGGAGGTAAGAAAGGTACTGGACGACGACGGCCTGACACATGTTAAGATCATGGCCAGTGGAGACCTTAACGAATATCTCATCAATGAACTTCTGACTCAGGGGGCACCAATAGGCATATTCGGCGTCGGCACCGAGATGGTGACCTCCAAAGACCAGCCCGCCCTGGGCGGTATCTACAAGCTGGTTGAACAGGAAATACAAGGCAGGGCCATCCCAAGGATGAAGTTCAGCGAGGACAAGGTATTTTATCCCTCAAAGAAACAGGTGTATAGGTTCTCCGACGAAAACGGCATCTATTCACATGACCTGCTAGGTCTTGAGGACGAGACTAACGATGGTGTCCCCCTCCTTGAATGCGTTATGGAAAGAGGTGAGATAACAAGAAAGGTGCCCGATATCAAGGACGTCCATAATAGGGCCAGAGAATCCATCTCCCACCTGCCCGGTGGCCTTAGGGATATCAAAGACACCCGCCCTTACCCCGTTAAAAAGAGCCAACGACTTACAGAACTAAAAAAACAAACCGAGGAAAGCCTAAAAGAGGCCAATAAACCTCAAGGGACAAGGATATGAAGATTGCCCTTGCACAGATAAACCCTACCGTAGCGGCGTTTGAAAAGAATGTAGAGACCATTACGTCGGCTATAGAAAAGGCTAGGGGACTTGGGGCAGACCTGGCTGTATTCCCGGAGATGGCCGTTATTGGTTCACCGGCGAAAGACCTCCTTGAAAAGCCAATGCTGGTCCAGGATAATCTGGAGGCCCTGGAGAAGATAAGCTTAAAGACGAAGGACATGGCCGCCATAGTAGGTTTCGCTGACAGAAACCACGCTAAGGAAGCAAAGGCCCTTTATAACGCTGCCGCATTCATAAATAATGAACGGATAGAGTCTATACACCACAAGTTCCTGTTATCCACCTATGACGTCTTTGATGAGCACAGGTACTTTGAGTCAGACCCGGCAGTATCCACAATATGGTTTAAGGGCAGAAACATAGGTATAACCATTGGGGAGGAGTTTCTTAAAGACACGGGTCCTGTGAAGACATTAATAAGCCAGGGTGCGAGGCTGATTATAAACATTACCGCTAGCCCTTACTCGTTAGATGAGTACAAGACCAGACTGCAGGTCCTTTCCGAGCGTGCGGCCACTTATAACATTGACCTTGTGCATGTAAACCATGTGGGTGGGAACGATGCATTGGTCTATGCCGGACGTAGCTGCGTTATAGACCACTGGGGCAGGCTGGTGGCCAAGGCACAGGATTTTGAAGAGGACTTGGTAATAGTTGACCTCAAGGGGCCACTGGCGGAGCTGCCACCAGAGAATAGCGAACCCATTGAGTCTGTGTACAAGGCCCTTGTCCTAGGTCTTAGGGATTATGCAAG
>JBHICS010000222.1:0-2972 GCA_046759685.1 Candidatus Brocadiales bacterium
GTACATATTTACTACGGCCCACGAGGCATATCCCGGACATCACCTGCTAGACGCCATTAGAGGCCAGTTAACGAGTGAGGTGCGAAGACAGCTCGAAAACCCTCTATTTTATGAGGGCTGGTCATTCTACAGTGAGCATTTGCTCCGGGAAACGGGTTATATACAGGACGCCATGCAGTTGTTGATAAGTTTGAAGAGGGATTTGTGGAGGTACACGAGATGCATCCTGGATACTGGACTGCAGACGGGCAAGTTTGGATGTGAGGAAGGTGCTAATAGGCTGATGGAACTTGGATTTGGTGCCTCTGAGGCATTAAAGCAGGCAAAACGGTATGCGATGATGCCAGGTTACCAGCTGAGCTACGCTGCGGGCAAGCACGAGATACTCAACCTGAGAGCGACACATGCACCCAGACTGGGGTTGAGGCGTTTTCATGATACCCTTTTGGCAGGAGGGCAGGTCCCATTTAAGTGGGTGGAGAAGAGGATGGAGAGAGAAAGCTGAGATGGAAAATTTTCTAGGATATCATTCGGAATGGAACCTCGGCAGCCCAGGCGGTTGGGAATATCAGAGGATGACTCTGGAGTTGGGAAAGTGGAGCTGGGAACGCATTCAAGAGTTGACCGGACTAGACATACTACTAGACTTTGAACACACTATTTTGAACCCCCGCAACGGCTTCGTTGACCTTTTGCTAAGGGTCCACAACAGGAGCAATAGCGGGAGGAAACCCTTTATCGTGGTTACCGCAGAAGAAAAGACGCTGAAGGTTGTGATGGAGAACCGCAATACGGTCGATTATCTCAACAGCCTTCCAGGCATCTCTGCAGCCCTTGCCGCTCCTGAACAAATCGAACAAAAGGGTGACGCCGTCACCTTAGATGGTAAAGAAATCACTGTGCTGTTTATGGATTTCAACAATGACGTGTTACTCGAACTTAAGAAAAGACACGATATAAGCCCCCTGTTAACGTCTGCAAAAAAAGGTATTGTTGTAAACCCCCGGGGCACTGACCCAATAAATTCAAAGGCTGCTTTTGAGGCCGTACACAAAGATTTAAGGGACTACTTTTCCGCGACCACAGTCTCCCGCACACCCTGGACAAGGCTATTCCGGGAGCGGGGCACAACCGGCCCACTGGGTGAGCAAATACCTGACCTGGTGGAGTGGGTCAGGAAGAATTGGGAACGTGTGGTACTAAAGCCTGAAAAGGCCCATTCCGGCGAGGGTGTCTTTGTGGGATGTATAAGGGAAAACAGAGACAGAGATATCCAGGAAGCACTGGAAAGGAACGATTACATTGTCCAGGAAGTCATCCACTTAGACCTTTGGGCAGAGGAATTCCCCTGGCTTGATCACGAGAAGGAAGAGGTGTTTTTGAAAAAGTGGCAAACAGACTTCAGGTGCATGATGACCGAGAAGGGACTTATCGGATTCCTTGGACGGTTCGGGGGAATACCCACCAACGTCGGCTCTGGGGGAGGCACTCATGGTATCGCAATACTACACTCACCCATCAGCATTAGAGAAGCCGTTGACAGAATGAACGAGGCCATAATGTGCCTGGGATACGCCACCCTAAAGGAAATTCAAGATGAGATTAACAACAGGGCCATCCGGATGGGGCTAGTCTATACGAAGGGACCAATAAAGACGTCACTTAGACCGAGGATAATAAGCCCCCAGCATCTCGAGGAACTCAAGGAGTATGTGAAAAACGTCTGGCAAGATGCCGTAACGTTAGAAAAGCTCTGGCGGGAAGGGAGTCTTGACCATCTCATACAGCTAACGGATGAGGAAAGGGAACTTGCGTTAATCCAGCCCTGGAACGGTTGCCCCGCCCTCTTTGCCAGCGATGGTCTCTTCAGTTTCGGTGCCCACGTGGGCGAATGGTGCATGAGAACGCCTTCTTATTAGAGATGGAATCACGATGATGGACATAAGCCCAGAGTGGTGGAAGACCCTCTTTGACGACATCTATCTCGTTACCGACGCCAGAAGCGTCTGCGATGATGAGCTTACCAGAAGGGAGGTTGATCTACTAGAGGCATATCTTAGACCAGGGAAAGAGGACAGGATACTCGATCTCTGTGGTGGGGAGGGCCGTCACTGCCTTGAGATGGCAAGAAGGGGATACAAAAGACTTGCCGTACTGGATTACTCAGACTTCCTTGTTAGACGCGGCAGGGACAGGGCCCAGAGGATAGGATATAACATCCACTTCCTGCGCGGCGATGCTCGGCAGACAGGACTCAAGGGGAAGGAATTTCGCTACGTTATCCTCATGGCCAACTCATTTGGTTACTGTCTGAATGAAGAAGAAAATGCGAGGATGCTTCACGAAATACACAGGCTTCTTGTGGCCGGTGGATGGATATTGCTGGACCTCTGCGACCCTGATTATGTTGCCAAGGATTTTAAGCCCTATTCTCGGCACGAGGCAAATGAAGATATTGTGGTCATCCGTGAAAGGACGCTAAACCATAACAAAATAATGACCAGAGAGTGTGTGCTTTCCAAGAAAGAGGGCCTGGTACGAGAGGGCACTTATTGCGAAACCATTTACAGTGAAAACAAGATAAAGAACATCCTTGCCGAGGCTGGCTTTGAGAATATTGAGGTCAGGCGAAATTTCTCCTCCCATACAGAACAAGGTGACTACGGCTTCATGACCAACCGAATGATAGTTACAGGAAATAAGGTAAGTACGTTATAACCTGTCCGTGGAAAGAAATGCGTGAGAAGAAGGGGTGTATTATAAAAGTTTTAAGTATTTTGTTGCCAGGCTTATTATTTTTGGTAAAATTATTTCGTCACAGCAGTATTGTCGTGTTAGGAACCACAAAGGCCGGACAGTACTCTGGCTTTTGTGGTTTTTCTGTTTGAAGTAGAGGTTTTTTGGAGACAGTAAAGGAGTTGATAGCATGCCTACAGGTATTGTGAAATGGTTTAACGACACTAAAGGCTTCG
>JBHICS010000223.1:0-2970 GCA_046759685.1 Candidatus Brocadiales bacterium
ATTTGCGCCATTAAAGCTCCTTGGTATCGTTGCGGTAATTATAGGACTTATCAGTGCTACTGCGGTTGCCAGTGTGGCGATTATCTTTGCCCTCTCTACGTCAAGGCCCATTAGAAGATTAACAGACGCAACTCATAGGTTTGGGGCAGGGGACCTGGATTATAGGGTTAAAGTGACCCGCAAGGACGAGATTGGCGACCTTGCCAGCAGCTTTAATACTATGGCCGGGGAGCTTGCAAGGGAAATCACGGGGCACAAGCAAACGAAGGAGCTTCAGGCCTCGCACATGCGCCTAATTACGTTGAATGCGGAGGTAGGTGCCGCTTCCTCCAAGAGTAAGACCTTACGAGAAATGTTGCAGTGGTGCACCGAGGCATTGGTCAAGCACCTTGATGTGGCGTTCGCCCGTATCTGGACGCTGAACAAAGAAGAGGGCCTGTTAGAACTGCAGGCTAGTGGAGGGATGTACACCCACATAGATGGTCCCCATAGCCGCGTGCCCCTCGGCGCACTCAAGATTGGTGTCATTGCACAGGAACGCCGGCCGTTTCTGAGTAACGATCTCACCAATGCGTCTTGGGTCAGTAACCCGGAATGGGTAAGGCGGGAGGGCATTGTCGCCTTCGCCGGCTACCCGCTGATTGTCGAGGGTCAGGTGGTGGGAGTCATGGCGATGTTCGCCCGTAGACCCCTTGCAGAAGACACCCTCGATACGCTGGCATCGATGGCGGACGAAGTCGCCTTAGGCATCGAGCGCAAGCGGATTGAGGCGTCCCTGCGCGAATCTGAAGAAAAATATCGCAAACTAATTGAAACCGCTAACGATGCCATATTCATAGCTGATACAGAAACAGGGATTATCCTCGATGCAAACATGGCGGCTGAGGCACTGATTGGTGTGCCCGTTGAAAAGATTAAGGGTATGCACCATACGCAACTCCATCCAGAAGATGAAGCTACATATTACAAAAAGAAGTTTGAAGACACCGTTAAAGAAGGACGAAAGACCTCAACAAAAGATGTTTTTATATGCAACAAAGACGGTCGCAAGATCCCTGTAGAAATCAGTGGAAGTGTTATAGAGTTTGGTAGCAAAAAGGTCCTTCATGGCATCTTTAGGGACGTCACCAAGCGCAAGCAGATGGAAGAGATGCTTCTGCAATCAGAGAAATTAAAGGCCATGGGGGAGATGACCTCAGGAATCGCCCACGAATTCAACAACGTCCTTGCAATCATACAGGGCAACGTACAGCTGCTGGAGAGGAGCTATGGAGACCACGCGGAGATGATGGAGGGGCTCGGTATCATCCGCAAGGCGACTGCCGACGGTGCTGAAACCGTCCGCAGGATGAACGAATTTACCAGGGTAGAGGGGGATTCCTCCCGGTTTAGGCCGGTTGACATAAGGGGATTGATAAGACAGGCGATCGATTTCGAAAGGCCCAGGTGGAAGGACATGGCCCAGGCCAGGGGAATGACATATGGCGTCGACCTGGGCGGCCTCGAAGAGGTACCCCTCGTATGGGGTAGCCCCGCAGAGTTGAGAGAGGTATTGATAAATATGATAAATAACGCCCTCGATGCGATGCCCGGGGGAGGCAGGCTATCCTTCCGTACCACATGGAGGGAAGGGGAAGACACCGTATTTGTGAATATATCCGACACCGGTGTGGGCATGTCCGAGGACGTACAGAGGAGGCTGTTCGACCCCTTCTTCACCACCAAGGGGCCAGAAGGCAGCGGGTTGGGCATGAGCGTTGCATACGGTATCATTACAAGGCACGGCGGCAGGATAGACGTGGAGAGCCGGCCGGGTAAGGGCAGCACGATTACCCTGAGGCTCCCGGTGGCCAAGGAGATGGCCCGTTCGCGGGAGTCCTATAAACCGGGCCAGGGGGTAAAGTCCAAGGACCGGCGCATCCTGGTGGTGGACGATGAGAAGGAGATATGCAGGTTTCTGGACAAATTCCTCTCCGGGGAGGGTTACGGTGTCAGGAGTGTCGACAACGGCGCCGAGGCCATAAGGCTACTAAAGGGCGGGGGTTTCGACCTTGTGCTCTGTGACCTGGCCATGCCTGGTGTATCGGGGTGGGATATAATAAGGGAGCTGGAGGCGCTGGATAAGAGACCGAAGGTGGGTCTAATCACCGGCTGGGGGACCATGTTCGAGAACCTAAAAAAGGACGAGCTGGGGGTGGACTTTGTTGTCAAGAAGCCTATTGAATTTTCCGAGTTGTCGAGACTTATAGAGAGTGTATTGGGAACTGAGTAGCAGAACCAACAGAAGCAGTATACACATTCTTCTTAAACAGTTGGTGTTTCTCGAGTACAACAAAACATCTCTCCGTCCCTCGGCACATTTTGGAGAGAAAAATTATGGATACCACAGATATATTCAAGCACAAGGGAAAGTTCTTTGAAATACTGCAGGGGACTGCAAGGTCTCAGTCGGGTGTTATGACCCTCGACGTAGGGCAGGACACGGGTGCGGGGGATTCCCACCCCGGGGACCAGATAATCTATGTGGTCGAAGGCAAGGCATTTGTGCGCGTGGGAACAGAGGAGGCCGTAGCCGGTCCAGGTACACTGCTCACTATACCAGCCGGTGTCCACCACTATGTGAGGAACGAGGGTGACGTGCCATTGTTTGTGCTGACGGTATACGCCCCACCATCTTACTGAAGGATTTTAGAGCCTTTCCAGCGCTTCTAGCACCTCCTCAGGTGCTGGGCGGACCATAAAGTTTGAGGCCACCTTCATCCAGCGGACCACGCCCCCTTTGTCTATAATAAAAGTGGCTGGCCTTGCGATGTCCTCCCCACCGTGGCCCTTTGGATGCACCAGTCCATACTGTGAAATGACCTGCCGCTTGGAGTCGGAGAGCAGTGTTACGTCGAAACCGAGTTTTTCTCTCTTGAAGATTTTTAGTGATTCTATGCTGTCTGTGCTGATGCCCACCAGCTTCGCCCC
>JBHICS010000224.1:0-2965 GCA_046759685.1 Candidatus Brocadiales bacterium
TGCATGAAGAGGGTTATAGAGGCGGGCATAAAGAGGGTGGTGCTGGCCGTTATGGACCCAAACCCCGAGACGGCGGGCAGGGGTGCTGAGGGGTTGAGACAGGCGGGGATTGAGGTGGTGAACGACGTACTCAAGGAGGAGGCAAGGAGGCTGAACGCCCCGTTTTTTAAACTGATGACGGTAGGGATGCCATATATTATTGCCAAGTGGGCCATGAGCCTGGACGGCAAGACAGCGACCCACACCGGCGACTCCCGCTGGGTCTCCTCGCAAGAGTCGAGGGAGTATGTCCATGAAATCCGCTCCCAGATGGATGCGGTGATGGTGGGGATAGGTACGGTGCTAAGGGACGACCCGTTATTGACGTGTCGTCATGTTGAGGGCGGGAGGAACCCTAAGAGATTGGTGGTAGACGGGCAGGCCCGTCTGCCGCTGGACTCTCAACTGGTCCGTACTATATCTGAATCCAGGGCCGAGGTGCTGGTGGCAACAACAGGGCGTGCCCCAAGGGAGCGTCTTGATAAGCTGAGCAAGGCGGGTTGCAGGCTGATAATGGTTAGTAGTAGGGGGAACAAGGTGGACCTTGGTGAATTGATGAAGATTTTGGGCAAGGAGCAGTTCACCAATATCCTTGTTGAAGGAGGAGGCACCCTGACGTCCTCTTTGTTTGAAGAGGGGCTGGTGGACAGGGTGATGGTCTTTATCGCTCCGAAGATAATCGGAGGGGGGGAGGCACGGCTCCCTGTATCGGGTATTGGGGTGGACAAGGTGGAGGATGCCCTGGCGTTGAAGGACGTCTCGGTGAAGAGGCTTGCGGAGGATGTCATCATAGAAGGCACCGTATCGGGTACGCAAAGGCAGGAGGAAAGGGAGTGAACCCAAAATATTTGCTTTACTTTCTTGTGGGAGGTATTATTGTAACCCTTGTAAGCTATTTCGGAGGGGTAAGAAAGAGCCTGTTATCCTCCTTTATTGCCATGATGCCTGCGCTAAGCATCATCACGGCAACGTTTATTTATAGGGAGGCTGGTGCAGATGCGACAGTTTCTTATGCCAAGGGCCTTATCCTCTTCTCGCCGGCATGGCTCTGTTATATAGGTGCCTTTATATTCCTGCTGCCCAGGGTTGATATCTGGAAGGCGGTACCGATATCTGTTCTTGTCTATTTTGTGGTGGCATTTATTACCAGGCTAGTGGTCCAAGGGCTCTATAATGAGTGAGACAAAGGGTCGAGCGGGTCCTGTTTTATTGTGCATTTTTTGTTTGTGCGCTATGGTGTCGACAGTGGGTTGTGTTGACGAGCAGTGGGTAAAGGACTATGTAGGGCAGGAGTTGGAGCCTGTGAGTACGGAACGGCTCAAGCCTCTGGAGGAAGGTCTTGCTGAGACCCAGGGAGAGTTGCAATCGCTGCGGAAAGAGGTGGAAGAGATGGGTGTTGGGTCTAGGGCACTAGGACCCCTAGAGCAGATTCTAGAGGAGAATAGAGAGGAGCTGCAGTGGCTGCGAGAAGACGTTGATGAGGTGGACACGCGACTTACGGCCATGGAGTCCACAGTAGAGAGTTTGGCAGAGGGTGGAATAGTAATAGAGCCGGCACCAGCAGTAGCGGCGGAAGAAATCCGCTCGCCGGATGTTGAGGCCCAAGTATCACGGCCCTTGGAAGAAAGCCTTACAGCTCTGGCAGACGAGTTGAAGAAACTCCGGGCGAGGATAAACGATGTCTCAAGGCACATCGTGCACGTTGACGAGCAGTATCAGCAGTACCATAAGGAGGTTGGAGGTCTAAGGATGGACATAATGGATGAAGTAGATACACTGAACGAAAAGATATCGGCCTTTGACAAGAAGTTATCAGATTTAAAGGATACGCAAAGGGGGATACGTGCAGAAATGGCGGAACAGTCCCAGAGGGACGTGGAGTCTTTGGAGCAGAAGCTGAGGGGGTTAATCACAGGCGTACCTGAGTAAGAGGTATGGTTTAGCAGGTATTTCTCACTTTTGTAGTGGGGTGCTCCCTAACCAATGGAGATCAGAAAATGAGAGAAAGATATTTTGTAAAGGTGCTCTTGTGTGTTTTTCTTTTAGCGGGCTGTGGCGCTAATAAACAGTGGGTTAAGGAGTATGTGGGCCAGGAAGTGACTGCTACAAAGAGTGATATTCGAGAGAGGCTGCAGCCTCTCGAACAGGCCCTAGATGACAACAAGATGCAAATAGAGAATGTGAAGAAAGACATCAGCGGCGTTGACGTCAAGCTGAACCAGCTTACCGAGAAGCTAACACGGTTTACAGAAAGCCTTGACGAGGTCAACAAGAGCTATAAGAAGGGTCTGCATGAAGTGAAGAAGGCAATGTCCGATGAGACTAAAGAGGTCTCAAATAAGATGAAGGCCTTGAATAAAAAGCTCCAGAGGCTTGGTAAGGGGCTGATTACCTTCCAGAAGAGCATGGAGGCACTGGAGAAAAAACTTGAAGAGGCCAGCAAATCAGGGATTTCCCCTTAGCGAGTGAGGGTTTTGTTCGTTTTGATGGATAGCGTATGAATGTGTGGAATGCACTAGCGGCATATATGGTCTGTGTGGTCCCTTCCTTGCTGATATCGACAGCCGACACAGTGGTAGGTAATCCTGAGGACAGGCTAAGGATACATGTCTTGGATGTGGGTCAGGCGGATTGTATTGTCACAGAGTCACCACAGGGTAAGGTTATGGTGGTCGATGTCGGTGAGGACAATAAAAGGGCGGGGAAAGAGGCCAAAATCCTTCATAAGTATTTGAAGGACAGCGTCCATAAATACAACATAGATTATCTTCTCATCAGCCATTACCATGAGGACCACATGGGGTGGCCCAGGGACGTCTCTCCTACGGGGCTTGCATATCTTCTGCGCATACCTGATATAAGGGTAAAGAGGGTAATAGATAGGGGTTTGGAGATACCCTCCCGTTCTAGACTTTTTTATGTATAC
>JBHICS010000225.1:0-2965 GCA_046759685.1 Candidatus Brocadiales bacterium
CATTGACGAAGAGAACGATTGGTACATACTATTTGAATCCAAGTGTGATAAGCTGGGTTCTGATGGAATGTACACGATATATGAGGACAGACCCCCCATCTGCAGGGATTTCGTGAGGGAGACCTGCCACGAGCATGACTGGCACGAGTCGCATAAGGTATTGTTTCTGGATGTAAAGGACTTGATGAGGTATTTGCGCAAGGTTAGACCTGCCTTTTACAAGAAGTATTATTCCCCACGTAAAAAAAGCCGATCAGGATTAAGGGCCCAAACCCACGGTCAGCCGTAAACCATAATTGGCAGGGTACTGGCGGCCAAATATTCCTCTCTCGCCATAATATTGAAAAAGACTTCTTGCCGATTCGTCATTTTCGCCACAAATCCTGTTGCAATGTCATCTTTGCCCGCCGTCATTGCATGGGATATGCTCACCCAGACGACTGCAAATTTTAATCAATTATTTTGCCCGAGTATGGAAACGATATGCTAAAATTATAAATGGCGGGCATCCTGTTTAACGGATTAGTTGGGGCATAAGGCATGGGCAGCAGGTGTCTAATGAGTGGTTCTGAGGCGATGGCAGAGGCGGCCATGCGGGCGGGTTGCCGCTTTTATTTTGGGTATCCCATCACACCTCAGAGTGAATTGGCAGAGTATCTGGCCAGAGAACTTCCAAAAAGGGGAGGGGTGTTCCTGCAGGCCGAGAGTGAGATTGCCGCAATCAACATGGTCTTTGGGGCATCCGTTACAGGTGCAAGGGCAATGACCTCTTCCTCCAGCCCGGGTATAAGCCTGAAACAGGAGGCTATCTCATACATGGCGGGGTGTGAGCTGCCTGGTGTTATCGTTAACGTATGCCGCGGGGGTCCGGGTCTGGGCAACATCGCCCCCTCAGAGGCAGACTATTTTCAGGCAGTAAAAGGGGGCGGTCATGGTGATTATCGCAACATCGTCCTTGCGCCATCCTCTGTTCAGGAGGCGGCAGATTTGTGCTACCTTGCCTTCGATATCTCGGAGAAGTACAGAAACCCCGTAATGTTACTCTGCAGTGCCGTGATAGCTCAGATGATGGAACCTGTGAAGTTTATGCCACCACGGGGACCTGAAGGAGTTGAAAAATCCTGGGCTTTAACAGGGGCCAAGGGTAGGGAGCCTCGGGTAGTTAGGTCCTTGCGCCTAAGTGAGGAGGAGCTTGAGGAGCATAACAAGCACTTGCAGCAGAAGTATGCAGAGGTTAAGGCCAAAGAGGTAAGGTATGAGGCAAGATACCTGGAAGATGCAGAGCTGGCCGTAGTGGCCTATGGCACCAGCGCACGTATCGTGAGCAGCGCCGTGGAGCTTGCCAGGGAAAAGAGACTAAAGGTGGGCCTCTTGAGGCCGATTACATTGTTTCCCTTTCCTACAATTGCCGTTAGGGAACTGGTAGAAAGGGTCAAAAAATTTATGGTCTTTGAATTGAGTTCTGGTCAGATGGTGGAGGATGTAGAGATAGCAGTGGCTGGTAGGGCGGAGGTGAATTTCTACGGTAGAATGGGGGGTAGCGTCCCATCGCCGGAAGAGGATTTTGAGGAAATCGCGAAGTGGTATAGGGGCTAGAGATGAAACTGGTGTTTGATAAACCAAGAAGCATGAAGGATGTGCCAATGCACTATTGTCCCGGGTGCTCCCATGGTGTGATAAACAGGATAGTGGCAGAGGCCATAGACATCTTGGACATTAGGGAGAAGACGGTCTGTGTGGCCCCGGTAGGCTGTGCGGTGTTTCTATATGAGTACATGAATTTTGACGTGACGGAGGCCCCTCATGGCCGACCTCCGGCAGTGGCCACCGGTATAAAGCGGGCGAGGCCCGACCTCTTTGTATTTACCTACCAGGGCGACGGTGACATTGCGGCCATAGGTCTGGCTGAGATACTCTCGGCGGCTAATCGTGGTGAGAATTTTTCTGTGGTGTATGTAAACAATACGGTGTATGGGATGACAGGAGGACAGATGGCCCCAACCACCATGCTGGGTCAACGAACAACTACTACACCCTATGGCAAAGAGGCCATGGAGGGCCATCCGTTAAAGATGGCGGAATGGATAGCCTCTCTTGAAGGGCCCTCCTATGTGGTCCGAGTAGCGGTGAACTCACCTGTAAATGTGAAAAAGGCAAGGAAAGCGGTAGTGAGAGCGTTCAAAATGCAGCTTGAGGGACGCGGCATGTCATTCGTTGAGATTCTGGGAGCATGCCCAATAGGATGGGGTCTAAGCCCAATGGAGGCCCTGGTCAGGGTGGAGAAGGAATTGATTCCTTACTATCCCCTCGGAGTCCTTAAGTCGGTTGACGGTACCAAGGCGATATAGAGTTATGTATCAAGACCTTATAATCTCGGGCTTTGGTGGTCAGGGAATCTTAGCAATAGGCCGGTTGTTGGCCTATGCTGCTATGTCGGAAGAAAAGTACGTAACCTTTTTACCCTCTTATGGGCCCATTATGAGGGGAGGCACTGCAAACTGCACGGTGGTTGTATCCTCTAAACCCGTTGGGTCGCCCATCGTGCGCAACCCGCGCTTTGCCATACTTATGAATGTTCCTTCTGTAGTGAGTTTCGAGGAAAGGGTAAAGACCGGGGGGCTTGTATTATACAATTCTGACCTTGTTGACAAGACAAACAGCAATAGGGAGGATGTGGACAAGGTGTTTATACCTGCGAATAAGCTTGCTGAAGAGATGGGCTCCGGCAGGGTGGCCAATATGGTGCTGACGGGTGCATTTATTGAGATTACGAGCATAGTCGCTCTAGAAAGCGCTGTTAGGTGTCTTGGAGAGATAGTTAGCGAGAAACATATAGACCTGATGCACGCTGACGAAGCGGCCCTTAGGAAGGGGTCTGTATTTGCAAGAGACGGTGTCCTGGAAAAAAGACAATGAACGTGAGGGGGGCTTTCAGGGGCCTATGGCTTATAGATGCGGACACGTT
>JBHICS010000226.1:0-2949 GCA_046759685.1 Candidatus Brocadiales bacterium
CAAAACTTGCCTTCGGCGGCCTGGGTTCGAAGACACTGGTTTTTACCACAGTTGCCCTGCTTTTTTATCTGTTTTTGATAAAGATAGCGGTCTGGGCCGTAGCGGCTGCCTTTGCAGGCTCTGCCCAGAGCGTGCTTTATCTGTTGATGCGGAAGGATGTAGACGGTACTGAGGTGGAAGATGTTTACACGGAAGAAGTAGAAACTGCACTTACCACACCCCCACCAGCACCTGAGTCACCACCCGCAGGGGAACCCGAAGAACCCGCAGCAGAGGGCGAGGCACCTGCCTAGTCGCTGATTTTAGAAGGAAGGGCCTTTGATTATACAACTCACCAAGCGGGCATCTAACCCCATCTTCTGATCTACCTACAAATCATGCCGGAGGCAGACTCGCCTCAGGCAGCCACCGATATCTTTTCACAAGCCTTAGAACATAAATATAGTGTCCATTCGGCAGACGGATGCCCTTAGCCCATACAGGGCCACAGGTGCTACAAACTAAATAGTGAAGTTGCAAAAGAGGCTGGTCGGTAAATCCCTATTCCTACCATTAATGCCGGGGTATAATATGGGCGTGATTACGGAGGATATCGAGTCTAGTAAGATGAGTGACAAGGAAGGGCTAGAGCAGGTCGCTGCCCAGACGGGGCTGCCCGTCGTGGCTATTGTAGGCAGGCCCAACGTGGGGAAGTCGTCCATCTTTAACCGTTTGGTAAAGAGGCGCATAGCGATTGTTGACCCCACCAGCGGGGTTACTAGAGACAGGGTGTCGGCTGAGCTGTCGCATGGTGGCAAGAGGTTTGAGCTAGTGGACACGGGGGGCATAGGTATCCAAGACGTGGAGGAGATGGCCCATCATGTGGAGGAGCAGATAGAAGCCGCCCTGGAGAAGGCAAGTATTATAGTGTTTGTTGTTGATGTGCGTGATGGAATTGTTCCCCTTGATAAGGTAGCGGCGGAGAGGCTTCGCCACGTAAATAAGCCCGTGTTGCTGGTGGCAAACAAGGTGGACGACCCCAGTCTTATCACTCTCAAGGCCGAGTTTTTCAAGCTGGGTTTTGGAGAGCCCCTGGCGTTTTCCGCCCAGCAGGGTTTCGGAAGGGCAGAGCTCCTGGAAGAGATTGTCGCCCTGGTTCCCTTTGGGACGACGGCACTAGAGGAGCCGCAGATGCAACTGGCAGTGGTAGGCAGGCGCAATGTCGGTAAGTCCACACTTATAAATACCCTCGCACAAGAGGAAAGGATGATAGTTAGTGAAATACCTGGGACGACCCGCGACTCCGTAGACGTCAGATTCGAGTTAAACGGCAAGGTCTTTGTGGCAATTGACACTGCCGGCGTGAGGAAGAAGCGCCAGGTAGAGGGGTCGGTGGAGTTTTATGGCCTTTCCAGGGCCAAGAGTTCGGTTAGAAGGGCAAGCGTGGTGTTGTTCTTACTAGACGCCACTGAAGAGATCTCACAGGTGGATAAGAGGCTGGGTGCGTATATCGCTGAGCAATTCAGGCCCTGCATTATTGTGGTAAACAAATGGGACCTTGCGGTGGATACAGATACCGAGGAGTTTGTAAGGTACGTCCGTTACTGCCTTCCGGGGCTTTCTTATGCCCCCGTTTCCTTTATTAGTGCGAGGAATGCGGAGAACGTGGTAGATACCGTGGGATTGGCCGAGGAGCTTTACCGGCAGGCAGGCACAAGGGTTAGCACGTCGGAGTTGAATAAGGTTATAGGGGATGCCGTGGCAGAGCGACCGACAAAGAGAAAACGTGGTAGAGCGGCCAAGATATTTTTTGCTACCCAGGTAACGGTCGCACCACCGACCTTTGTGTTATTTGTTAACCAGCCCTCCTTCTTTGATGCCTCTTATGAACGCTATCTTGCCAACAGGCTCCGTGATAAATTTTCCTTCTCTGAAGTACCCCTTAGATTCTTCTTCAGGGAGAGGAGGAGGTAGGTCATGGTTGAAATTCTTAGGATTATCCCAGCTTTCCTTGTTATGGGTACCTTGCTGGCGCATGCTGCCCAGGGTGAGAAGGGTATACTGGTGCTGGCACATGGCAGCAAAATAGCCCTATGGAACGAACAGGTCAGGGATGCCGTAAGGCCGCTGGAAGAACGCTACAACATCGACATTGCCTTTGGCATGGCAAGCCAGAAGTCCATCCAGGAGGCGGTAACCAGGCTTGAAGAGAGGGACGCAAGGCTTATAGTTGCCGTGCCGCTGTTTATCTCGTCTCACAGTCCCATTATTTATAACACCAAACACCTGCTTGGACTTGACCCAATCCTCCCCCAGAGATACATAAAGGGCGACGTAGACTTTGTAATGACTGGTGCACTGGATACCTCCCCACTGGTGTCTGAGATAATCCTGGACAGGGCAAGGGAGCTCAGTGAAGAGCCATCGGGTGAGGTGGTGGTGCTGGTTGGTCACGGCCCGAATGAACCGGAGTTTAACAGGCTGTGGCTCAGGGATATGAAACAGGTTGGCAGTTTTGTAAAAGAGACGGGTGGTTTTAAGGACGTCTTGGTCGCCACGGTGCGTGACGATGCCCCTAGAGAGGTCCAGGAGGAGGCCACAAGGGCCCTCAGGGAGATGGTTGAGGAGGCGGGATTAGACTCACGTGTACTGGTGTTGCCCTATGTACTGGCAAGCGGCGGCATTGAGGAAGGGATAAAAGAGAGGTTAGAGGGACTGGATATCCGGTTCGGTAGGCCACTCCTTCCTCATCCAAATATCACAAGGTGGATAGAGGGGCAGGCAGCACGCTATCTCCGTTAGTACGCATGGAGTGTGGGGAATCACCCTTCATATTATTAATAAACTATCAGAATTATCAGGCCCCTAGCCCCATAAATGGGGCTTTGAAACTCGACAAATCAAGCAGCTACAAAGTATTTTTTAGGAACATGGCTTGTTACTGTCCATTTGGTCATAGACGGACAGCCA
>JBHICS010000227.1:0-2946 GCA_046759685.1 Candidatus Brocadiales bacterium
TCTTAAAGCGGTCATACAGGGCTTCGAAAAATGGTTTGTGTTTAAATGACGGTCTGAAGGTTCTCTCTAGGTAACTTGTACTGAAATCTGTCATGGGACTTGGTGGATAACCGGTGTATAAGTATGTAAGGGGACTTTGCAGATATCCAGTATTATAAGGTGCGTGTGATGAAAAGCTGCAGCTGGGACAGCTTGCATGGCTACTGCTGGGCGCATCAGGGTGACGTAAATTATCCGTGGGACGATAACAGTGGTACAATCGGCACTCCAGCTCATAAGCTTCTTCTGTAGAGGTAGCGTAGTCGAACCAAACAAAACTGTAATGGTTATCCTTTTGGTGATCGAGCAGGCGGCTTCTCAAGTTGTCATCAGACCTTCCAACGTAATTTGCGCAATCTCCGTTGCGCGATAAGATATATGCGCCAGGAGAACGTCTTATTTCAAGGGTGTTAATACTGTTTAAGTCATATCTTCCATGCATGATCACAACCCCAACTAAGACTTAAGGCTCAGATAAAGAATTAAAACGGCTATTTCTTCTTTCCCTCGCCCTTCATAAGTGGTTTGACCTCTTCCATGAAGTCGGTAATGTCTTTGAACTCACGGTAGACGGATGCAAATCTTACATAAGCCACCTTATCCAGTCCCTTCAGCTTTTGCATCACCTGCCCACCGATGTGCTTGGAGGATACCTCACGGTCAAATCTGTTGTATAGGTCGCGCTCTATTTCCGAGACGGCGGTCTCGATTGTGTCGGTGGATACGGGTCTTTTCTCGCATGCCTTCTCGATACCAAAGCGTATCTTGTTCCTGTCAAAGGCCACCCGGCGGCCGTCCTTCTTCACCACCTTGAGCGGTGTCTCCTCCATCCTCTCATAGGTGGTGTAGCGTCTACCGCAATTAAGACATTCGCGGCGGCGCTTTATATTGAGGCCGTCTGCCGATGGCCTCGAATTTATCACCTTGTCATTGTCTTGCTTGCAATAGGGACACTGCATGAACTGGCCACGGGGATTTTTACTGGTTTTGCATACGAATGGGGTTTCTGTAATCGTATTATCAGTCTCGTAATCACTGAGGGGTTGTATATTGTTTGGTCTCCATGCCACATGGTTGCAGCTTTTATTATGGCCAGGTGTATAGCTTCCAGCATCTACCCCCCAACGACACGTATACTTGAACAAGCATGTTACATGAAGAATATACAATATTTAGTATTACAAGATATTGTACAGACTTCTACACGATGCACTACATATTGTCAAGAAAAAACTGGGATTTTTTGAAAGATTTATTGGTGATTATTTATTTGTCGAGTCCGGAGAAACCCTTTAAGGGTGTGTCACTATAGAGTTTTCCGATGGGAGGATTACTGACTGTCTCCGACAATCTCTACCTTGATGCCGGCTTCCTGGAGTATCTCTTTTGCTAGCCAGTCAGGATAGTCTGAGTGTGCAACTATGCGCTTGATGCCGCAGTTGATGAGCATCTTTGCGCATAGTGAGCAAGGGTGGTTGGTGGAGTATAGTGTGGCGCCCTCCATTGGTATGCCATAGCTGGCGGCTTGAAGCAGCGCATTCATCTCTGCATGGAGGCCCCGGCAGAGTTCCTGCCTTTCTCCAGGAGGTATGCCTAGTTTGTCCCTGAGGCATCCGATCTCTGTGCAGTGTGCCAGCCCCTTGGGCGCACCGTTATAACCGGTTGCAAGTATACGCTTGTTAAGTACCAGTGTTGCCCCTACCTGGCGGCGGAGGCAGGTAGACCTCTGGGCCACCTCGCGAGTGATCTTGAGGAAATATTCGTCCCAACTTGGACGGGTATTTTTATTTGCCGATACAGAATTGTGAGAAGATTTTTTCAAGGATGTCCTCTGTGGTTATCTCTCCCAAAAGCTCTCCCAGTGTGTCAGACGCATCCCTGACATCAAGGGCAACGAACTCCGGCGAAGCATCTTCTTTTAGGGACATGGCAGCCTGTTCTAAAGACCCAAGACACGCTTCCAGTAGGGTTCTTTGTCGGGTGTTTAAGAGTGCTGGGGAGGCAGAGCAGTCTACACCACCTCTGATTATCTTTCCCGCCATCTCCCTCTTTAGTTCCTCGATGCCGCCTCCCGTTATCGTAGAGGTGTAGACTCTAGAAAAATTTTGCCAGGGCAGAGGCAAATCTCCTATAGAGAATTTTAGTGGAAGGTCGGTCTTGTTAATAACGAGTATGCAGTCTACACTACTTGAGGATTGGTGAAAGGATTGCAGGAAGTCGAATGAGGATTTCTCTATTGGCCTCGAACCATCAATGACACAGATGGATAGTGATGATGTACCAATAGCCTTGGCTGTCATATCTATTGTTAGCGTTTCCAGATCTGGTTTCCTGTGTCCCTGTGCATTTATTTGCACCAATCCCGCGGTGTCTAGCAGGCGGAAGGATATACCGTCAAGAATCAGCTCGCCCTCAACGTAGTCCCGTGTCGTGCCACTTTCATGGCTGGTAATGGCCCTGGGCCACCCCATTAGTGCGTTGAAGAGGCTCGACTTGCCTGCATTGGGTGGCCCAAAAAATACGGTTCTTATGCCACCTCTGGGGACCTTGCCCTTGTCTGACCTGTAGGAGTAGTCGTGGAGCGTCTCTCTAATGGCCTCAACATCGGCCTCAGTTGTAACTACCTCCTCCACAGGCTCCTCTGCGGCTGGAGCACAAGCACCGAGGCACACTACAAAACTCATTACAGATAAGACAGTTATAGATCTCATCGGATTTCCTCCTCTTTGCATGGGATTTCTTGAGTTAAGAATATCACTCGGAAAGCACGACTACCACGACAAGAATTTGGAGCCATCAGCCGAAGGGGAGTGTGGGCGTTAGACGTTCCCACAGAATATTTAATGATTCCGGTAGAGAGCAATTGGAGTCCCAAACGAATCCTGACTGAGATGGTGGGATTTAAAT
>JBHICS010000228.1:0-2942 GCA_046759685.1 Candidatus Brocadiales bacterium
AGAGCTTTTGCTTCAGGAATATTTATGACACCGTGTTCAGGAAGGGTTTGGACGTGCCCATCCTGACCCTCGAGTGCGACCGTCCGGGCGGGGTTGACGGACAAATGCGCACCCGCGTCGAGGCCTTTGTGGAGATGCTGAGGAAAAAAGGGGATAATGGGCCCTGATGCCTGGCGCAAATTTATTATCGCCTTTGTGGTATTTCTTGTAGTTACACTTATAATAAAGCTGGTAATAGTTATTACAAGATTTCATCTCTTTGGCTTTTAAACGGATATTGGTATAAAGTGGCGTACTGTCTTTCTCGTTTTGACGGGATGCGAATCCTGTTCCGTTGTTTATTATAGAAGTTCTGGAGGACACATGGGCCCAGAGGGTTTCAGGAAGTTTGTTGTAGGTTATATCGCTTTCATGTTGATGGCGATGGGTATTATGGGGGCCATACTTATCTCGCGGTTTCACCTCTTCGGCTTCTGAGGTTTTGAGGCTAAAAAATGCTCAAGGGCTTTACACTCACAATGTGGGTGGGCTTTGGTGGGTTTCTCGGTAGCGTAATGCGCTACTGGCTTACCTATGGAACGCAAAAACTCTTGGGCGTGACCTTTCCCTACGGTACCTTGGTTGAGAACCTCATGGGCTGCTACCTCATAGGCCTTTTCGGCACAATTGCAGAGGAAAGGATTTTCCTCAGCCCTTCTCTTAGGCAGTTCTTATTCATAGGCATCCTAGGTGGTTTTACCACGTTCTCCAGCTTTAGTTACGAGGCCCTTGAGCTTTTTAAGGAACGGAGTTTTCTCCTGGGTTCCCTCTATATAGGTGGACACTATGTTTTTTGTCTCCTTTTTGCATGGCTTGGTTATATAACGGTGTTGAGGTTGCTGTGAAAAAGGTAGAGGAAGGCAAACGACTGAGGATCTTTGTGGGAGAGAACCACCGTTATAAGGGTGTGCCGCTCTTTGAGGCCATTATCCAGAAGGCAAGGGAGCAGGGCCTTGCAGGTACGACCATACTTAAAGGGGTAGAAAGCTTCGGCAGCCATCACAAGATACATACATCCAAGGTCCTCAGGCTTGCCGAAGACATGCCCATGGTAATAGAGATTGTGGACACCCCGGAGAAGATTGACGCCTTCCTCCCAAGTCTGGACGAGATGATGGAGGAAGGGACGGTAACCATATCGGATGTGAAGATGATTAGGTACTCGCCTTAGAGGAAATCCCTAATCGGGGTTTTGTCCAAATGACCGGTTTTGGAAGACCATCACCATCCAAGGACAGCCACGCCTATAAGGTCTATAGACTGATGACAGAAAGACTCTCTAAGACCTCACCGCAGTTTAATAGAGACCCGAGTATATTTGTATTAGAGAAAGACCATGCCGCAACACAGTACTGCACCCTTGAGGCCAGACCTCTCGCAAGGCAGATGTTTCACCGTATCGGGCTTGTCAAGACACCAAGGGATTCACACGCTACCAGGGAGCGCATCAAGAAGATAGTTGGTGATGTCTCCACTGTTTCAGGTGATGAAGGGTCCACGGTAGAGGCCGTCTTTGCCGCCTATGCCGAGGGGCCTAATGCCGTGTGTGGCCATACTCCACTCTGCGGAGATTGCACCCTTACCGGACTTTGCAGGTATTTCCGTAAGCGACCAACCATAAAGGAGCTTCCCCAGGCAGAGAGACCCAGGGAGCGACTTGTTGCCGTGGGAGAGGAATCGCTCTCAGATGCCGAGCTGCTGGGGATAATCATCAGGGACGGCACTCCTGATGCGAGCGCTGTGGATCTGGCCAAGAAGATTTTAGTTAAGTACGGGAATTACCGAGACTTAGCGACAAAGACCATCAACGAACTAGCTCGGATAAAGGGTATTGGGCCGGCAAAGGCCGCTCAGGTCAAGGCCGCTATGGCTATCGCGAAGCGCTTTGCCACCACTCCCCTCACAAGTGGAGAGCGGGTGAAGTCGAGTAGGGATGTCTTTAATCACCTGCACGAGCGGCTTAGGGACAAGCGACAGGAGACATTCCATGCACTACTCCTTGATAGTAAGAATGGAATAATAAAGGACTTGCAGATATCCGCCGGTAGTCTCTCCTCAAGCCTAATTCATCCAAGGGAGGTGTTTGCCCCTGCCATCAGGGAGTCGGCCGCCTCTGTTATCTTTGTCCATAACCACCCGAGCGGCGACCCCACGCCCAGTCAGGAGGATTTGGAAATTACACATCGACTCCGCGAGGTGTCAGATGTGGTGGGCATAAAGGTGCTAGATCATGTAATAATAGGGGCTGGGAGATACGTAAGTCTTAAGGATAAAGGGCTTTTGTAGTCTTTATCGCCTGCAAATCTTGGGCCAATTTTTGGGTTTTTCTTGACTTTTGGCCTTTAGGGGTATATACTTCCAACTAGTTCCCGAATTCCCAACGCAATGATATTTGGACTACAAGTGCGCCCATAGCTCAATTGGATAGAGTCACGGACTACGAATCCGGAGGTTGGAGGTTCGAGTCCTCCTGGGCGCGCTTCTATATGGCGGAGAGGGGGGTGTTTGTTGGAGGCCCACCAGGATTATATGCGTGAGGCCCTGAATCAGGCAGGGAAGGCCCTGGATGCCGATGAGGTCCCAGTGGGGGCGGTGATAGTGCATCAGGGTCACATAATTGCCAGGGCCCACAACCAGCGTGAGACGTTGCGCGACCCCACTGCCCATGCCGAGATGATTGCCATCACACAGGCGGCCGAGAGCCTCGACAACTGGCGGCTTGAGGGCACTACCCTATACGTGACCAAGGAGCCATGCATCATGTGCGCAGGCGCCATGGTGCAGGCCCGTGTGGAAACCCTTGTCTACGGTGCAAGGGACGAGAAGGCCGGGGCGGCGGGCTCAGTGGTTAATCTGGTTGAAGACCCAAGGTTCAACCACCAGGTGAAGGTGGTGGCCGGTGT
>JBHICS010000229.1:0-2914 GCA_046759685.1 Candidatus Brocadiales bacterium
CTTCTCACCCGTTCAAACGCAATGGAGACTATCTTCAGGAAACTGTCCTTCTTTAGACTTGCGCCTCCCACCAAAAGGCCGTTTATATCTGGTTGTGCCAGTAGTTCGGCTGCATTATCCGGTTTAACACTTCCCCCATACTGTATCCTCACCTGGGCAGATACGTTTTCACCGCAAGATTCCTTAAGCAGCACTCGAATGCGACTATGAACCTCTTGAGCCTGGGCAGGAGTAGCGTTTTTCCCCGTGCCGATGGCCCAGACTGGCTCATAGGCTATGGTCAATCTTGATACATCTTCAGGCCCCAAACCCTCTAGGCCAGCCTTGAGCTGCCTTTCTATTACCTCAAAGGTGCTACCCGACTCTCGTTCCTCCAGCTTCTCACCGAGGCAGAATATGGGCATTATATCCTTGGCAAATGCCGAACACAGTTTTGAGTTTATTATCGAATCAGTCTCACCGAATACATGCCTCCTCTCGGAATGGCCCAGGATAACATGCGTACAACCAACCTCTTTTATCATATCTCCTGAGACCTCTCCTGTGAATGCCCCATTCTTTTCCCAGTGCATGTTCTGTGCGCCCAAAATGATACTACTACCCTTCAAGACGGAGTACACGCCTTCGAGAAATACAAAGGGTGGACATACACCCACGTCAACACCGTTAATGCCCTCCACACCGCCTCTTATGGAGCTGGCCAATTCCCTTGACTCTCTCAGGGTCAGATTCATCTTCCAATTGCCCACGATGAAGGGCCTTAGCATTACCAAGACTCCTTTATGATAATTGGTTACCTCTTGGGAACGAACCCAGGACCTTAAGCTCTAGACACACACGCTCTACCTTTTCCAGGGCCTTCTTAACGTTCTCGTCTTGGACATGACCCTCGAACTCTATGTAAAAACTGTAATCCCAGGCCTTCCTGCCGGAAGGCAGCGATTCTATACTTGTCAAGTTGACATCGTACTTTCTAAACGGCCTGAGAATCTCATAAAGTGCACCAACCTGATTCTTTATGTAACACATTACCGCCGTCTTGTCCTTACCACTTGGGCTAGAAAACGACTTGCTCAAGACATAGAATCTCGTGACGTTGTTGGGATTGTCCTCGATGTTGCTGCATAGGACGTTTAAGTTATACGGCTCCGCTACCTCGGCATGGGCTATGGCAGCAGCACCAAGCTCCTTTTTTGCCATCTGTGCGGCTTCGGTAGTGCTGCCTACCTCCAATAGTTCTGCCTCCGGAAAATTGCTCGAGAGCCAACCCCTGCACTGATAAAAGACCTGAAGCTTGGAGTATATCCTTTTTACCTCCCCAATAGCGCAACGAGCCATAAGGCTGTGGTGTATTGGTAGTATAACCTCCGCACATATTTTAACGTCGCACTCCAGGAACATATTAAGCGTCTCACGTATGCCCCCTTCTGTGGAATTCTCAGCAGGGACTATCCCATAGTTTGCAAGGCCCGTCTCAACCTCCCTGAAGACCGCGTCTATGCCCTTCCGTGGTATGTACTCGACAGAGGCACCAAAACTCTTCCTGGCTGCTACAAAGCTGAAAGTACCCACCGGCCCCAGGTAGGAGACCTTAAGGGGCCTCTCAAGGGCCCTGGAACCGGCCATAAGTTCCCTGTAGATAGCAGCTAAGGTGTCGTTGGGCAGGGGGCCTTTATTCTCTGAGGTAACCCTCTCGAAGACCTGCTGCTCCCTGTTCGGGTGATACACCTCCTCGCTGGCTTCCCTCTTTACCTCGCCTATCTGTTGAGCAATCCTTGCGCGGTCGTTAAGGAGCCTAACTATCCTTGTATCAAGGTCGTCTATCTGTTTCCTTAGGGATTCTAATGTGCCTCCAGATTTCATTATCGGTCCTTGGGACAGGCTCTCCAAACGGAGGAGTTTTTGCAGGCTAAACTGTTTTAACTCATACCTATATCAGAATTTAAGAACAGAGTCAAACAAAATTAATTTGACTGTTGTAATAACATTGATAGAATATGATTATATAGCTTTAACCTCAATATTTCAAGGAACATGGATGGCCCAAGGCCCTAATATAAAGAATTCTGAGCAGCGAGTAGGAGTCTTTGTAGATGTACAAAACATGTTTTATTCTGCTAAAGCCCTGCACCAGTCGAAGATAGACTATTCCAAACTGCTTCAAGAAATAGTCGGGTACAGAAACCTTGTAAGGGCCATTGCATATGTGGTCCAGAAATCAGATGTAGACCAATCTAGCTTTACAGAAGCCCTGCAGCGGCTGGGCTATGAAATAAAATCGAAAGAACTTCGCCTTCGTCCCGACGGCACTGCAAAGGGTGACTGGGACATGGGTATAGCAATAGACACCATAGCTATTGCACCCAAACTGGACACGGTGGTGCTTGTCTCAGGCGACGGCGATTTTGTGCCTCTGGTAGAGATGCTAAAGGCCCATGGTTGCAGGGTGGAGGTAGTATCCTTCCGCAAGAGTACCTCTGTCGACCTTATTACCTCTGCTACAAAATATACTGCAATAGAAGAGTCTATGCTATTTAAGGAGAAAAAGTTCCAAAGGGATGAAACCTCTGGAAGCCCACAGAATAGAGAGCCTAAAGAAGTGCCAGGAAGATCTTAAATACTCTTTTAAAGACATTCCCTTACTCGAAAAGGCACTCATACATACATCCTGCAAGCTGGAATACAACAGCAGTAACGAGAGGCTGGAGTTCTTTGGTGATGCTATATTGGGGATGGTAATCTCCAAGCACCTCTACGACACCTTCCCTGAACTCAGCGAGGGCGAGCTAACAAGGATAAAGTCCGTAGTGGTGAGTCAGCCCATCTTAGCCAAGGCTGGAAGCACGTTGAAGTTAGGCCAGTATATAACCGTTGGTAAGGGACTCCACAACAAACACGGCTTTCCAAAATCTAT
>JBHICS010000230.1:0-2888 GCA_046759685.1 Candidatus Brocadiales bacterium
GGACGTGGTTATGTTTACCCTTTGGGCCTCGCCACCCGAGAGTGTCCTCGTAAGGCGGTCAAGTGTCAGGTATCCAAGACCTATCCTTACCATGTAGTCAAGCCTTTTGCTTATTTCATGCAGAATAAGCCTTGCCACCTCCTTCTCATAATGGGTAAGTTTAATGCCCTGAAAGAAGCTGTTGGACTGCTCCACGGTCATGGCACAGATATCACCCATAGTGGCTCCATTTATCTTCACGTTGAGGGCCTTGGGGTTCAGCCTCGTTCCCTTACAGTCGGTGCATGTGGCATAACCCCTGTACTTGCTCAGAAAGACCCTGACGTGCATCTTATATTTCTTATGCTCAAGCCACTCGAAAAACTCCCGAATGCCACAGAATTCTGGTGTGCCCTCCATAATGAGTTCTACCCGTTTTTTGGTTAGCTTCGAGAAAGGGACGTCGAGCGGAATGTTGTAATGTGAGGCAGCACCTTCCAACTCTTCCTGGAGATGAGAGTAGGCAGGGGTGCTCCAGGGCTGTATGGCACCTTCACGAATCGTCTTTCTCTTGTCTGGTATGGCGAGGTCCATATCTATCTCAATCGTATTGCCAAATCCTTGACACTTAGGACAGGCCCCAATAGGGCTGTTAAAGGAAAAAAGGTTGGGAGTAGGTTTAGGATACTCAATCCCACAGTAATCGCAATAAAAGCGATTGCTGAACTTCAATCCTTGTTTTGTCTCTGTGTCCAGGAGGAGTATCCTAAGGTGACCGGCACCCAGACGGAAGGCGGTTTCCAGGGCGTCAGCCAGACGCCCCCTTATCTCTGGTTTCACCACCAGTCTATCAATCACTCCTTGCACGGTTTCCGCACTATGGAGGTTGAATCCTGGCTCCTCCGTCAGATCAACCAACCGCCCCCCCGCCCATAGCCTCAGCAGGCCCTGTTCCTTGAGGATGGCTATCTGCCTCTCACTGGGCAGCTTAGGGCTAACAGCAATGGGGAAGGTGACCAAAAACCGGGTGCCCTGGTCGAACGCCAAGATCCTTTCCACAACCTGTTCAACGGAGTCGCTCCCCACCAGACGGCCACACCCCTCACAGTACGTCTTTCCAATGCGGGCAAAGAGCAGCCTCAGATAGTCGTTTAGCTCTGTAGCAGTACCAACCGTGCTCCGCCGGCTCTTTACAGGGTTCTTCTGTTGGATGGCTATGGCAGGTGGTATACCCTCAATGTGGTCAACGTCCGGCTTGTCCATCCTATCTAGAAACTGTCTGGCGTAGGTGGAGAATGTCTCCACGTAGCGTCTCTGCCCCTCCGCAAATAGGGTATCAAATACCAGACTCGACTTGCCGGAGCCGGAGACACCTGAGACCACCACCAACTTTCTCAGAGGTATCTCCACGTCTATGTCTTTTAGATTATGTACCCGTATCCCCCGTGCGACGATGGACTTTTTTCTGTTATTGGATTTTTGCAGCTTTGATGCCATCTTGAAAATTTAGTTCCTAATTAGGATATCTATATTACAAGCCTTTTACAAAACGTCATGTTTTAGCATCTTAATTTCTTGCTATAGAAGCTTAATAAACCAATCCATTTATAGATGGGTGAGACATCATGCCTAAAACTTATGCGCATTTTACGCAAATTGTACCCTAACAGCAGAATTGGAGTGGTTCGCAAGGCTTATGTGCCTTGCAACACCGGGCTTAATGAACATGCGGAGGTGCAGAGTTTGCAAAAGGCCATTAATCGGGTAATTGCAACCCCATATGGGCTTAGAAATGCATCCTACTTTTTAGTCGTTAAAGTTCCCTCACCTTCTATCTGCATTTGGTAGAGTCTCCTGTACTCACCTCCCTTTTGCACCAGTTCATCGTGCGTGCCCGTCTCTACTATGCGGCCATCCTTAAGCACTGCTATCCGGTCACAATTTCTCACCGTAGATAGGCGGTGGGCCACGATAAAGGAGGTCTTTCCCTCCATAAGGTTATTCAGGGCCTCTTGCACAATCTTCTCCGATTCGGAGTCAAGGGCACTGGTGGCCTCATCAAGGATAAGGATAGGTGCATTCTTAAGTATGGCCCGGGCTATGGCGATGCGCTGGCGCTGTCCCCCAGAGAGCTTCACCCCCATCTCTCCCACCTCCGTGCCGTAGCCCTTTGGCAGGGTGCTGACGAAGTCGTGTATATAGGCAGCCTTTGCTGCCGCCTCAACCTCTTTCACACTCGCATCCCTCTTCCCGTAGCGGATGTTCTCTGCAATGCTCTTATTAAATAAGAAGGTCTGCTGGGTAACAATAGCGAAGTTCTCCAGGAGTGAATCCCTCTTTATATAGCGAACGTCATGACCATCAATTTCCACTGCGCCACGGCTAGGCTCATAGAATCGGAGTATAAGGTTTACAAGTGTACTCTTGCCTGCGCCGCTTTCCCCTGCAATGGCCACCACCTGGCCCTTCTTTATCGTTAGGTTTATGTCTGAGAGCACCTTATCTGTACTATTGTATGCAAAGTCGACGTTCTTGAAGAGGATTTCCTTCTGCATGCCCTTAAGCTCTATGGCCTGTGGGTGGTCCTTTATGTGTGGCTCGTAGTCAAGCAATCCGAAGATGCGTCCAGCCCCTGCCAGGGCCTCTTGGAGCTTGTTGTAGTTCCTTGAGAGGCGCTTGGTAGACCTGAAGGCCAGCGTACTTCCAGCTATGAATCCCCCAAACTCTCCCAGCCCTATGTTGCCCGTGCTTATTACATAGCCCCCTATTATCACTATGAGACCAAGCCCTATGGCATACATTCCCTCATTGGTGCTCTCGCTCAGTATGGCGGCCTTATTTACCTTCATCCTCTTTCGGAAGAGTTCCTCGTTTATCCTCTGGAACTCGCGGCTCTCCTCATGTTCCAT
>JBHICS010000231.1:0-2882 GCA_046759685.1 Candidatus Brocadiales bacterium
ACGGAGGTTTATGAGTATCTCCCCCTTTTGAAGCCTTAGCGTCCTTTTGCCGGTTATTGTCAGACGGGATTCCTGGTTCATTAAGACGTGAGTCCCACCTGCAAGTGATAGAGTTGCACGAGAGTCCTTACCCGTCTGTAGTTCGGCACCTTTGCGGAGGCTGCGAGGAGATTCGACCTTTGCGGTGGAGAGGCTTACGTTACCCTGCCAGGAGCCAATCCTGCCTACCTCCAGCATATTGAGGTATACATAGAGGCCGAATATAACCAAAATCACTGCCCCGGCGATTCCTGCAGCGTACATGACGGCCGTTCTAGAAGGTCTTACCAGCAGGACGCCCAGCTCATACAGCCCCAGCATGGGTATTGCCGTAGACATTTGGCTGAAGGGGTCGGGCGGGGTAATGATGGCGGCCAGGATAAAGACACCCAGCAGGATGTACTTGCGGTATGTGACGTAGTCCTCTGCACGGCAAACACCCACCTTTGCAAGGAGAAGCATTACCAGCGGTATCTGAAAGACTATTCCCAGCGCAAGGGTGAGGAGGAAGACGAGAGTAATATACTGCGACATGGTGATGACGGGCTCTATGCCTGGGCCGAGTATATTTATCAGAAAGTACAGGCACATAGGGATGAGGAAGAAGTAGCCGAACAGAGACCCCACTACAAATGCCACAAAGGATATGGGGAGAAATATCTTTACATACCTGCGTTCGTGCGCGTAGAGCCCTACTGCTACAAAACACCAGGCCTGATAGATAAGAAAGGGGTAGGCCATGAATACGGCGCCGATAAGGCAGAGTTTTAAGTATGCAAAGAAACCCTCCTGATAGCTGAGGACCTTTAGGGTTATGGGTAGCCCCAGCTTTTCCATGGTGATGCTATGAGGCCTGCCGGCCACCCAGAGGAGGTCAGCCTTGAATATCCAGCACACCACAAGGCAGGCAATGAGGCCCAGGACACACAGGATTATACGTGTACGAAGTTCCTCGAGGTGCTCACCCATGGCAAAGCGCTGTTCTTCCAGTTTTGTCGCGGCTTCTTTTACCGGCATTTATATATCTCTTTTACTTAAAAAGGTTTATTTTGCTATAATAATAAAGTCGGAGGTGAATTACAAGTACTTGAATTGCCTTGAAATAGGGCTGATTTTGTGGTACTTTTGGGCATAAATCTAGCGAAGAGTTCCTTCCTCAGTTCCCCTAAGAATTTGAGATAGAAGGAGTAAGCCCATGGGCGCGACATATCAAGGTAGCCTTATTGGCACTGGAAAGGCATTTTGCCTGGTTGTGAGCCGGTTTAATGAATTTATTACCCGTAAACTCCTGGAGGGCGCACAGGACTACCTTCTAAGGCATGGTGTAAAGGAGGGCGACATAGACGTCTGCTGGGTCCCAGGCGCCTTCGAGATTCCTTCTACAGCCTTACTACTTGCTAGGACCAAGCGTTATAATGCCATTGTCTGTCTGGGTGCCGTGCTTCGTGGCCAGACGCCGCACTTTGAATATGTCGCCAGTGAGGTGTCAAAGGGCGTAGCCCAAGTAGGGCTTGAGACAGGTGTCCCCACCATCTTTGGTGTAATCACAGCCGAGACGCTGGAGCATGCCGTAGACCGTGCAGGCACCCGCAGTGGCAACCGCGGCGCAGAGGCCGCAAAAGACGCCATCGAGATGGCGAATCTATTTGAACACCTGGGCTCAATAAAAAAGAAGTAGTCTGTGTATATATGAGAAAAAGGACGCGGGCCAGGGAGTTAGCACTCCAGGCCTTATATCAGATAGAAGTACGTGGGCCAGATATTTTAGAGGATGCCCTCTCCTTTTGCGTCAGCAGGGCAGGGGATGAGGAGATAGCGCAGTTTGCGTCCGAACTGGTAAAAGGCTGCCAGAGCGCCATAAACGAAATAGATAAAGAGATTACCTCTGTTGTTGAAAACTGGGAACTGCCGCGCATGGCCACTGTAGACCGTTGCGTCCTGCGCCTAGCGGTCTACGAACTCCTCTTCAGAAGCGACATACCGCCAAAGGTCTCCGTCAACGAGGCAATAGAGCTTGCCAAAAAATTCAGTACAGAAAACTCTGGTACGTTTGTAAACGGCATACTTGACAAGGTCTATACAAGCCGTAACAGCAAGAAGCTGAAGGAGGACAAAATAAGGTTTGAAGAAGCCCTTATTGCGGATTACGGCGAGGCGGACCTGCACATCCACACCATATGTTCAGACGGCACGTTTACCCCAGAGGAGGTAGTTGAGGAAGCGGCCCGTATAGGCCTTAAGACGGTGGCCATAACCGACCACGATACCGCTGATGGTGTGCAACCTGCCCAGAGGGAGGGCCTCAAGAGGGGTGTCCACGTGATACCTGGCGTGGAGTTGTCGGGCTATTTCCACCCATTTGAGATGCACATACTCGGCCTGTTCATCGATATCGAGGATGAGAACCTGGTAGATATGTTTCATAGAATGCGTAATGACAGGGTGGCCAGGGTTTCGGCCATTGTGGAGAGGCTAAAGGGACTCGGTGTAAATATTGAGCCGGAAGAGGTCCTTAATCTGGCTGGTGGCAGTCCACCCGGAAGGATGCACATAGCAGAAGTACTAGCGGAACATGGTTATTGCAACAATATCTCAGAGGCATTTTTCCGGTATATTGGAGACCAGAGCCCTGCATATGTATCCAAAAAGACCCTTACGCCGCAGCAGGCAATAGAACTCATAGATGGAGCAGGTGGGGTTTCAGTCTATACCCATCCGGGACTTACAGCAAGAGATGACCTTATACCACTTCTCGTAGAAAGTGGCCTACAAGCCATCGAGGTATATTATCCTTCACACACACCAGACATGGTGGAGAAATACCTTCGCGTTGCAAAGAAATA
>JBHICS010000232.1:0-2872 GCA_046759685.1 Candidatus Brocadiales bacterium
ATGCGTACCATTAAAACCATAAGAATTGAAGGTATTATAGTCCTGAGATTAGGCCTAGTCAATATAGGTCTTTTGGTGGTAAATGTCCTATTGTAAAGCGATTGACGCAATGGTCTACAGGTGTTATATTCTCACTAGACGGGGTCTTTTACGAGGAGAATAATGAAGGAGGCTATCCGCAAGGCGGACATACTTATAGAGGCACTGCCATATATTAAGGCCTTTAGGGACAGGCTGGTGGTGATAAAATTGGGCGGCAGCGCGCTGACCGATGCCGGTGCACTCCGTGGCCTTCTTGAGGACGTAATCTTCATGAAAACGGTGGGCATGAGGCCCATACTTGTTCATGGGGGTGGTCCCCACATTAGTGAGGAAATGGCCAAGAGGGGCAAAGAGCCCAAGTTTGTTAACGGACATCGCATCACCGACCAGGAGACACTCGATATAGTGGTAGACGTCCTGATGAATGATGTGAATAAGGGGATACTCCATGAGCTCGAGGGCCTGGGAGACGGGGGCGTCAACATGTGGAAGAATGGGCACCCTCCATTAAAGGCGGAAAAATATATGGGAACAGATGAGGGCGGCAATAGAATAGACCTGGGCTGCGTTGGGCAACTCTCATCGATAGAGGGAAAGGCATTTCATAGGGCATGCAGGGAAGGTAAGATACCCGTCATACCACCGGTGGCACGCGGGCGCGGCGGCCTGCTGAACGTAAATGCAGATACTGTGGCCTCCTTTATAGCAGGTTCTTTAAGGGCAGAGAAGTTGGTGTTTCTATCAAACACGCACGGTATAATGCTGGACCCATCTCGTGAGAATTCTACAGTCTCCAGCTTATCAAAGACGGAGGTTATATCCCTCATTGAGCGTGGAGTGATAACGGGCGGTATGCTGCCAACGTCATGGGCATGTCTAAGGGCCATGGAATCTGGGGTGAAAAAGGCCCACATTGTTGATGGCAGGATACCCCATTCTCTCTTACTTGAAATATTTACGGACAAGGGAATTGGCACACAGATAGTACTATGAGTAAGCCGGGCAAGACAAAATTTGGTAGATTCTTAATCTATCTTGGCAACGGGCTCTTAAATTTCTTCCAGTCCGTGGGAGAGATGTGCCAGCTGCTGGCGGTGACTATTCTGTGGTGCAGGACGATGTTTAAAAACCTGGACAAAATCCTCCACCAGATGGGTAAGGTAGGTGCAGATACACTACCCATTGCAAGCCTCACAGCGGTGTTTGTTGGCTTTGTGCTTGCCCTTCAAACAGGCGTTGCCTTGAAGGAATTCGGTCAGGAAGAGAATATCGGTGCGGTTGTGGCTTTGTCTATGGCACGGGAGCTAGGGCCTGTGCTGACGGCTATATTGGTTATTGGAAGGATAGGGGCCGCCATTACTGCCGAGATAGCCACCATGAGTGTCTCTGAGGAGATTGATGCCTTGAAGACCCTCGGTATCAACCCCGTGCGCTATCTGGTTATGCCCAGGTTTCTTGCCTGTATTACGATGCTGCCTGTACTTGTTATCTATGTAAATTTGGTGGGTATAACAGGTGGGGCCGCGGTATCAAAGGCCTATTTCGGAGTGCCGTTTCTGATATACATCGAGAACGTGGAGGAGTGGCTGACTTTTGAAGATTTAGGAAAGGGGTTGGTGAAGGCAGCAGTCTTTGGCGTTATTGTTGCTATAGTTAGCTGCCACCGTGGCTTAGTTACCGTAGGCGGTCCTGGGGAGGTGGGCCTTGCCACTACCAATTCGGTGGTCTTCTCGTTTGTCAGCGTATATGTCTTTAATTATTTTGTTACCAGGCTATGGTTAGAGTAAGTCTTGATTATGAAGAAGATGACGACTAACAATACAGCCATTGAGGTGCGCCAGTTACATAGATGGTTCAGGGACAATCACGTCCTCAGGGGCCTTGACCTAAAGATTCACGCCGGGACAGCTACGGCCATAGTCGGCAGCAGTGGGGCAGGCAAAAGTGTGCTTCTTAAGCACATAATAGGTCTAGTCAAGCCTGATTCCGGCAACATATTTATATACGGGGAGGAGCTTACAGGAAAGACGGGTAGGGGCCTGGAGGCGATTCAGCGGAGGTTTGCAATGGTTTTTCAGGGTTCGGCGCTCCTAAACTCCCTTACGGTTGGGCAGAATGTTGGGTTGGGCCTAACTGAACAGAGAAAGCTTAGCAAGAAACAAGTAGACGACATTGTCAGGGAAAAGCTCTCGCTTGTTGGGCTGGAGGGCAAGGAGGGTCAGCTGCCAGGGGAATTGAGTGGTGGAATGAAAAAGAGGGTGGGCATTGCACGGGCGCTGGCAATGAACCCTGACATTCTTCTATTTGATGAACCTACCACGGGCCTTGACCCTGTGATGGCTGAGCGCATAGACGACTTGATAACCAACCTGAAGAATAAATTAAGGAAGACAACGGTTATCGTAACCCATGATATGGATTCTGCATTTAAGATTGCAGACGACATTGCGATGATATACGAGGGCAAGATAACAGAACAGGGTTCGCCGGATGAATTTCGACGTAGTACGGACCCTGTGGTTGAGCAATTTATAAGCAGGTTTAAGAGGCAGGGGGCCGAAGAAACCCCTTGAAAAATGGAGGTGTGTCGTTATGGCTTCACCGGCACAGGCAAAGAAGGTTGGTATATTCTTTATCATAGGTATGGTCATCCTTGGACTTATAACCTTTAGGGTGGAGCAAGTGGGACGCTTCTTCAAGAAGCGTAATGAATACAAGGCCTATTTCCAGAGCTCCAAGAATCTGAAGAGGGGCTCGGATGTCTCTCTCTCCGGAATGAACATCGGGGAGGTCAAGCAGGTTAGCATTGAGGATGCTAAGATACTGGTGA
>JBHICS010000233.1:0-2841 GCA_046759685.1 Candidatus Brocadiales bacterium
CATCAGGCCTTTGATCATCTCAAAGGTGTATTCGGCGGAGTATGCGCGGCAATTATTGCCGAAGACGCTGCGAGCACAGAAGTTGCACTTCATAGGGCATCCCCTGGAAGCCACCAAGAGGGCGGCAGGAACCCTTTTCAAGGTATGGACGGGAGGGCAGTAGTGAGTAGCCAAATCGGGAAGGAGGTCCCAGGCAGGTTTTGGTAATTCATCCATATTTTCTACCCCTGTCCGTGGTGGAGTGCAATGAGTAGTTCCGTTTCTTCGAAATATAATCCCTTTTACGTCCCCAAGGTTACCATTCCCCTCCAGACATTTTAGAAGCTTTATAATCGTGTAATCTCCCTCCCCTATAACCCCAATATCAAAGACCGTGTATCTTTTCATTGTTTCCTCAGGCACCGCAGTCAGGTGAGGGCCTCCGACTATAACGGTTATACCCGGGTCTGCAACTTTTACGGCTTGTGCCAACCTGGCTGCGTTATCAATAGCAATAGTTACAGAGGTAATTCCTACATGTCTAAAATTTTTCGAGATTATCTCTTTTGTGACCTCTTCGTCAGACATTCTCTGTCTTTCAGCATCTATAATGGCTGTTTCAAAGCCGTTTTTCCTGGCCATCGCCGCCAGGATGGCCAGGCCTATAGGAGGGGTCTCTCCTCCACCCTGGGATTTTACACCATATCTCTCCTCCCTCGTGAGAGGGGGCTGTACGAAAACAATGTTAGACATGATGCTGTTCTCTTGATTTTTTGACTACCATTGTTGTTTGACCTGCCGTGTAGGTGATATTAAGATTTTCCATAGATGTAGAATGTAAAATGGTCTTTAAAACCTTACTAATATTGGGATAATACGCCTGTAAAAGATGTACAAGATAGCCCAGTGTCAGTTTCTGAAAATGTGGCTTTACAGCCAGAACCTGGAATTCTGTTTTTTCCGACATCATGCCCAGGGTTCGTGGGCTAAAGTAAAAGAGATGCTCTTCCAGGAGAAACCACCATCTCCTCCCGAAGACCCTGGAAGATAAACTTTCTATATTGGGAAAGTTTATCACTATAAGTCCATCGTTCTTTAATGTCCTGTTTATCTCCTTTAAAGTAGACATGGGATCAGGTAGATGTTCGATTACATCTAACAAAGTTACCACGTCAAAGGACTCAGGGGCCAGAGAGGCCTCATTAAGGGCCCCCCGAAAAACCTCTAATCCCAGTTGGTTTCTGGCGTAATCCGCAAGCTTCTTATTAACCTCCACTCCGTAGGTCTGCCATCCCTTAGACTTTGCCACATGGAGGAAGAAACCAGAGGCGCACCCTACATCCAGTATCCTCCCCGGAGGGTGAAATCTCTCTATATATTCTACTAGTTTTAGGAAGGTCTTGGTCCTGCTCTCCTTTTGAGAAGAATACCCGTAATCAAGACCTTCTGTATAATTCTTGATTATCCTGTTGCTGTTATTTCTAGGGCTAACGAACACCAGACCGCAATTCTTGCACTGCACCAGTTGGCTTACTAAGGCCTCCGGCATACCCTGTGAATATACGTAGCTCTCATCCAGTGTTCTTTCAGGCTGTTCTTTATACACGACCCTGCGTTCGTTACCGCCGCAGAGGTTGCAGGAGACTTCTTCAGCCTGGGCAATCTTTTGTGTCATACTTTTTTCAACCGTAGAAAAAATACCTCAAGCCAGCCCTAACGACATACCAGGTGCGGCTGAGAGGAAAAAGAGACCGCAAGTAGTGATAGATTATCCTTGGTCTCATGTAAAATCTCAACATGATCTTCCTCTGGAGCCGCTTCAATTTGCTAAAGGTCATGCCCCTGGGGGCATAAGTGGGGATGGAGAAGGAGTCTTGCAAGGGCTCTGTCTCATCGGCTCTCACCTCGCCCCTTTTCTCTAAAATCTTTCTTATATCGGAACCAGGTAAGGGGCAAAAGAGAGAAAAAGTGGCTCCAGTAAAAGGTACCCTTAAGGCAACCTCCTCGGTCTTTAAGATGTCCTCAAGGGTCTCTTCTGGATACCCTAAAATGAAAAACCCGTGTACTGGAAACCCCACACTCCTGGCCAACGAGACCTTCTCTTTTATCGTTTCTAAGGTCAGGCTTTTTCTCATATGTTTGAGAATCCTCTGAGAGCCCGACTCCACCCCTATCACTATGGAGTGGCACCCAGACTCTTTCATTTTTATAAGCAGGTCCCTTGTCAGGGTATTTAGTCTAATACCGTTGGGCATTACCCATTTAATATCTAACTGCTTTTTAAGAAGGGTTTCACAAAATTTCGTTACAAAAGAGGGGTCAAAGGTAAAATTATCGTCTATTATAATTATCTCTCTTATACCGAACTTACGGTAAAGCAGTTCCACTTCCTCTATGGTGCTCTCTAGGGAGCGCGACCTCATACCTTTGCCAGATATCTTGTACCCGACACAGAAGGTACAGTTGTAGGGACAGCCCCTCGTTACTACTATCGGGGCGGAGTTCTTGGTCCTGGCCTGGAAGGTAGGCATGAACTGTCTGTATGGCGATAGGTCCAACACCTGACCCCAGGGGGGATAGCCAAAGGAATCCAGGTCTTTATAAAATACTGGAGGATTGCATTTGACACCTTCCTGACTCCTGTATATTAGTCCAGGAATCTCTCCCAATCCATTTGTCGCAGTTTTGCTTCCGTTACTCGTATGCCTTACCAGCACGGGGACCCCGAGCTCCCCCTCTCCCTGAAAGGCAAAATCTACCTCCACAAGCTGATTGAGCACGTCTGCTTGTGCACTGGATGGGTGAGGCCCACCCACAAAAATGGGCATTTGTGGATGGTGTGGTTTGACGAGCCTTGTCATC
>JBHICS010000234.1:0-2832 GCA_046759685.1 Candidatus Brocadiales bacterium
AAGAGATAGTATCTACCCGGGGCCTTACCCGCAGACATAGAAAGATTAAACTCCACACCAAACGAGAATTGCATCTCATCACCGGACAAATTCTCCAGACAATATGTAATGAGAAGTAAGGTGTCTACAGGGTCCATTTCAATTGTCTTTGTTACCTTCAGCGGGAGTTCTTTTCTGCCATGTTCCAGAAATCCTGAGCGCTCCAATTGTAGTATTTTCTTGCCTCTAGACCTTTTCACCTTTGAGAGATAGGGCAATGTAATAAAGTCATCCAGTTCAACGGCCCGTCCTCGGACAAAATCCTTCAGCCCCGTACCTGGTGAAAAGAAGTGGTCTATGAGACTCTCTTTCTGATAACTATCGTAGAGGAGTTGCTTTTCAGGGGCCCTCTTTGTCTTTGTTTCAAGCTCGTGGATGCTCCTCGCCCCTTCTACAGGTCTTTGTTTCTTTCCATACTGGAGCTTTCTATGATACGCTTCTTCACGTCTGGTAAGCGTGTTTACAAGGTTGATGCCCTTCGGCCTATAATCCAACTCATACAGGTGTCCTCCCCGCGAGGGCTTGAAATAGGCGTTTAATGTGGGGCTGGTCATCTTGAACTCGGTCGTGGTGTCAAGGTCGTAGTCCTCAGTCTCGACACGTACGCCTCTGTGTGAATCGGTAATGGCCTCTGCCCTCAGCAGGTGCTTGAACACGGCTTTGCGCAAATGGGGCAGATAGAGACCGCCAAATATCCCATGCCAGTAGGCATCGTTGCATTGTGCCTTATATAGTTCCCGTTTGGCATCCGCTTCCCTTTTTGACCGCTTATTATTTGATGAGACCTTGTTACTCACCTCGAGCATCCTGGTATACATCTGCTTCGCCTCAGGGTATTTTACAAGGAAATTCCTCCAGGAGCCGCCCTTTGCGAACCTGCCGGCGAGGTCATTCTGTGGGAGCCGACCAAGGGTCTTGCGGATGTCCGCGTACCCTGCGCTTGCGTTTGCGGGGAGGGCCCACTTCATCATTTCACGGTAAGAGACATCCGGCAGATGCACCTCTCCACGGGGCCGAATATCATCCACAACTTGGCTAAGGGTGGTGAGTTTTATCCAGTCATTATTTTCCTGCAGGAATCCAAAAAAATCCTCCAGCCAGCCTTTCTCATAAACGTGCTTGAAGGTGTTTGGCCAGAGACCAAACTTCTCACCGTCGTCTGCATACACGACAAGAGCATCCTCACATGTATCGGCGGCGCGGCACAGACACTCAACGGTCTCTTCCAGTCGTTTAAATGGTATCGCATAGCGCAGGCGTTCGTTGCACGGGAATACCTTCAACGTCTCCCCGCCATCCTTGGTCAGATAATAACCATACAGTTCCGACTCTTTAAGACCGGCATATTTAAAGTGAGAATCATCCACCACTGTGTATTCTACACCTGCTTTTCTTATTAATTTCACCAGTGGTTGCTCCCACAACCGTTCTGCCAGCCATATTCCACGCACATCTGCGTCCAGGCGTGTGTCGAGCCAATCCCTGTACTCACATATTTGTCCAACGCAGTCGTTCTCTGGGAGCATGCCCAGGATGGGCTCGTAAAAGCCGCTTCCCAGAAGTTCGATCTGCCCCCTGCCGACCAATGACTTTATCTTTTCAAACAGTGCCGGCCTATTGGCCTCTATCCACTCAAGCAGGCTACCTGAGTAGTGCATCACAATGGGTATCTCAGGATGCCTCTCCAGTAGCTTCAAGAAAGGTTCATAGGCCCTAGTGCATGCCCTGTCAAAGATGCCGTGAAGGTTTCCTACCGGCTGATGATTATGCAAGACGAGGACAAAGTGTACTTGGCTCATTCCTATGACCTTATCCCCTTGAGGGCATCTTGGTAGAGGTTGGTATAGCGCCTGGCGCTCTTTTCCCAGGACCAATCCTGAAGCATCCCCGCCCTCATCAGCTCTGTCCATTTAGCCCTGTCGTTGTACGTTTCTACGGCCTTTTGTACGGCCTTCAGCATCTCCTTTGAAGAGTAAGATTCAAACACAAATCCCACTGAAGCGCTTATAGTATCTGCAAGGCCCCCGGTCTTGCGCACTATGGGTACTGTCCCGTATCTCAGACTGTACAGTTGGTTAAGCCCACACGGCTCATACCTGGAGGGCATGAGAAACATATCGGCCCCAGCCTCTATCTCGTGGGAGAGCTTGTTGTCGAAGCCGATGTTGACAGATGCCTTGCCCGGGTATCTGTCCGCTTGTTCCTTTAAAGCGTCTTCGTACTTCCTGTCACCCGTACCGAGCAGGATGAATTCTATGTCCAGTTTCATCAACTCATCCCAGCACTCGATAATCAGGTCTATCCCTTTCTGCACGGTGAGCCTGCCTATCATCCCTATTAAAGGCACGTCCTTCACCGCAAGCTTGACCTTTTCCTGAAGGTATTTCTTGCATATATTCTTTCCTTCCAGGTTGTTTGGGCCGTATTCAGCAGGGATTAGTCCGTCTACATCCGGGCTCCACACCGAGTAGTCTATTCCGTTTACTATGCCGTATATGTCCTTTCCCCTCTCCTTCAGCACGCCGTCGAGGCCCGCACCGAACTCCTCTGTTTGTATCTCTTCGGAATATTTCTTACTTACCGTTGTGATTACATCCGAGAAGACTATACCGGCCTTTAATAAGTTAATCTTACCGTAGTACTCCAGTTGCCTCCAATTATAGTATCCAGCGTCCAGCCCCGTGGTCTGCAAGTCCTCTTTCGGGAAGACCCCTTGATAGGCAAGGTTGTGGATGGTCAGCACGGTGAGTGTACCCTCGAAGTGGTCGTCGTTCTTATACATGGCCTTAAGGT
>JBHICS010000235.1:0-2822 GCA_046759685.1 Candidatus Brocadiales bacterium
AGGATGGTATAAATTCCGGTTACTCCCGCTCAGACTATTTTCTTTTAGTTTGCGAATTGTGTTTTGGTTCGACTTAATTTGCATTTTAGCAGAAAATATTAAACCTTCTAGTTGCCTCTTTTTGTTTTCAATATTGTAGTGGAATTCCTCAACGTCCCTGCTGCAATGCTTGGATAAAGAATCGAGTATTTTATTGGCAAGTTTACATCCAGAGGGACCATCAGAGGTTTCGACAGATATCTTTACTATGTCGGTTGCGGGCAGGGTTTTCACCCGGAAGCCAGAGATATTTTCAGCCGAGGCCTCCTCTAGTTCTGATACGGAGGAGGGATAACAGACATTCTCTAAAACGGCCGCTATAGCGTTAGTATCACTAACTTTTATTCTATCAGCCGTTAGAGAATAGTAAAACGCGCCGCTATTCAAGGGAGGCTTAAACTGTATATTGAATACCCTGCCTGGCTTTATGAAAGCATCGACGCTGTAAACAGGGGTGATTATTTTACAAAAGGCTACTGTTATTAAAGCAGTACAGATAGGGAGCGCCGCAATAAGCAGCCTGTTCTTCCACAAGACCTCGAAATAGTCCTTCAAAGTTACCTCCTCCTTTGTATCCATTCGGTCCTTTCCTTTTGTTTAGCCTAGTTTAGAACGGTTTCACACGAGAACCCCATAACAGGGAGTTAATCCCCTTTAGGGGAGGACTTAACATCCTTAACAGCGCATTGGTCAGGCCTCCCCCCTGGGCAAGGCTCCGCATAAAGAGTAGAAAAGGGGATGCCAGGCCAACTATTGGGTCTTTTACAAGCGTTTTTACCAGGAAAGGCAGGGAGACCAAAAGATAACAGCCAGCCAGACACAGGAGGACCCAAAGGGCCACCCCATAGAAAGGGGTAATGATGCCAGAAAAAAGGATTAACGGGGCCAGCAGTACCTGTATCTTCATACACTGCGGGTTGTAGGAGTCTTTTTTTATCTTTTGAGGAGTCTTCCTAAGGGCAAATAATCCCCAGTAGGCAAACTTGTACTTTTTCTTTATATACTGTCGGAGGCTCTCTGGATGTATATGATACACTACGGCTCCAGGGTTAAAGACCATCTTGTATCCCAGGGTAGAGAGTCTGTAAGAAAGGTCCATATCCTCGGTACAGGCCACGGGGAAACTGGTGTCATAACCTCCTGCCCCTAGAAGGATTTCTTTCTTAAAGCCAGCAGAATAGGTGTCTACGAAGTCTATGTATCTATTTTTTCTCAACAGGTCGTATTTATTCTCATATTCATACTGAACAAACCTTGGGACCAGGCCCTTTTGAGCCGTCCTGTAGGCCCCTTTGACCCCGACAATGTCTTTGTCCGTGGTAAAAGGACGCACCATTTCTTCTAACCAATCGGGTTGCGGCACGCAGTCGGAATCGGTAAAAAGGATTATCTCCCCCTCAGCCGCCTTTGCCCCCAGGTTCCTTGCCGACGCAGGCCCTTGATTGTCCTGTTTCAGGAGCTTTACGCCCTTATATCTTGAAACTATTCCGGACGTATTATCGGTAGAGCCGTCGTCAACTACAATAATCTCATAACTGCCTGAGAAATTCTGGCTCACAAGTGACTCCAGACATGCCCCTATGGTAAAACGGGCATTATAAGCCGGGACTATTACAGATATCGAGAGGTCTGTTTGCATCGTTTTTGTATAGATACTTCGATAAAGACCTTGCACCCCTGTATAACCTTTTGAACTCTGAGGGATGTCTAAGTCCCTGAAGGACTTTGAGAAGATATAGCCTGGTCTGGTATAGAATTCTCGCCGGGCCCTGTCGCAGAACTCTACGAGTTCGAAGTTTGTTAATCCTGGTCTGCTAACCACACAGTTATGCAGGCCTTCTTCGGTAAGCCATTTAATAAAGTCATGGGTAAGGAGGTAATGGTTTTCTCTTGCCCAATTGTAGGCCGCTGTACCTGGATATACCATGATAGGGAAGAACTGGGCGGTATCCGGACTCAGTTCCTTGGCAAAGCCGAGGGTGGTGGCGAGGGTCTCTTTTGTCTCTCCTGGATTACCGACCAGGAAGCATCCATGGATGAGAACCCCGGCCTTCCTGGCGTCTTTAAAGAACTGCCTTATCTTGTCCACGCTCAGGTGCTTTTTCATCCCGTCAAGAACCCCCTGGTCTCCACTTTCTATGCCCACGCACAGGAGCCTGCACCCGGCGTTTTTAAGGGTCTTCAGGGTCTCGTAATCTACATCCGCTCTTGAGTTCGCAGACCAGCAGAACTTAAGGTTACGTTTCAGGATCTCTTCAGACAACCGGAGGCACCTCTTTTTATCCAGGGTAAGGGTATCATCCTCAAACATTATCTCCTGCACGTCAGGATACGTTCCCAATATCTCCTCGATTTCGTCTACAACGTTTTCGACGCTCCTGTATCTAACTTTTCTTGAGCTAAAGACCTGGGGATAAGCACAGTATACGCACTGATGAGGACAACCCCTACCCGTTATTATAGTAACAATAGGGTATCGGCTATGGGAATAAAAGTATTTTCGGTAATCGAGGTGTTTTCTATATACCTTGCTCACATAGGGTATTTCGTCAAGATTTTCTGGTAAGCCTCTGTCCTTTGTTCTCAGCAGCGTTCCATCCCTTCGGATAACGAGCCCCGCGGTGTCTTCCATATTCCCTTCATTCTCCAGCGTTTTTACTACATCCAGGATAGTGAAGTCGTATTCCCTCAGGGCAACAGCGTCAATGTGTATACCTAGCCGCAGGCTTTCCTCGGGGAGGGCCGAAACGTGAGGACCCACCAGCACCACGAACGCCCCTGGT
>JBHICS010000236.1:0-2816 GCA_046759685.1 Candidatus Brocadiales bacterium
GTAGAGATGCGAAAGTTTACACAATGAGACAAAGGTATTTTATTTTGATGTTGTGGTTAGCGGTTTGGCTGGTTTCTATGCCCAGCACTTATGCAAAGTGGGTGTGGAACAAGGACACGGGTTGGATAGACCCGTTAACCTTAGACCGTGGCGTCCCAGACCAGCACTATAAACTTGCTATAGCCATGATGTTGGACAACAAGTATGAAAGTGCAGTAAAGGAGTTCCGGGCCGTATTAGATAAATACCCTGATTCCGATCTTGCGGAACCATGCCATTACAATATCGGACAGTCCTATTTCCTGGCAGGTAAATACAAGAAGGCCTTTTGGGCCTATGAGCAGCTTCTTGAGAGGTTTCCGGGTACAAGAATGACGGGGCTGGTGCACAAGAAGGAGTTTGAAGCAGGGGTAGCGCTTATGCAAGAGGACCCACAGGACTCTGTTGAGATATTCGAGAGGATTATAGAGCATAACCCCCAGGGCCCTTTGGCACCTGACTGTCAGGTGAAGATAGCGGACGCTCATTTTCTTGCTGAGGATTTCGTAAGCGCTGAAGAAGCCTACAGAAGTGTTCTTGAGGATTATCCGAGAAGTGAGTGGGCGCCGTACTCTCTCTACCGCATACCTTTGTCTAAACTGAGTCTGGAGCTGCGTAGAGAAAGGGATTTGGAGGGTCTCTGGAAGGCACGAGATGGATTTGAGGAGTATATTGCGAATTATCCAGATGGCACTTTAGCCGAGGAAGCGAAGAAGAAAATACATGAGGTCGAGGAGATTATAGCCCATAGAGAGTACCGCATCGCAGAATTCTACCTTCGTAAAAAGGAACCTATGTCTGCCATGGTGTATCTACAAAGGATATTGAAAAGGTTTCCCAACACTCGATGGGCAGAGAAGTCACAGGAAACGATGGACTTTTTGAAAAAGATTCATGTCGTCAAAAAGTGATAAACCTTCGATTGTTAATTCTAGTGTTTTTCTTGGCGGGTTGTGGGTACACCTCCCGCTCACTCCTCGAACAGAATGTGCACAGCGTATACGTGCCGATTTTTGATAATGCAACCTTTCGTCGCGGTCTGGAGTTTGAGCTGACCAAGGCTATAAAGGAAGAGATACTCTTTAAGACACGACTTAAGATAGAAGATAAAGAACGCGCCGACACCATACTCGAGGGAATAATAACAGATATCAATGAACACGTGCTTATAGAGAATCCAGATGCCGATGTTGTGGAAAGCAGTGTGACGGTTTTCGTGCGATTCTCTTGGGTCGACCAACGGACTGGCAGAGCCTTAATAGAAGGAGAAGACGTGTCTGCAGCGGCGGAGTTCATTGCAAGGAGGAATGAGGATGTTAAGGCCGGAGAGGTTGAGGCATTCGTGGACGTTGCAGAAAAGATTATTAACCTAATGGAAGAAAAATGGTAGACGTCATTACAAAGTATAATCCCAGGGTATTGGATGTCAGCCCTTACTATTTATGGGCGGTGGAGAGGGAGCTCCATCGTAAGAGTGCTAGAGGGGGTACTCACTATACCCTGAGTCTCGAGGGTCTAAGCAAGTTAGATCGCCGTCACCTCCGCGAGTGGGCTTCAAGGGCGGGGGGAAGACTGAGTACTGCGGTTAATGGCGGACCTTGTTCTGCACTCTTGTCTATAAGTGAAGGGGCCTTGAGGCGCTTTACTTCAAATCTCCATAAGCCACGGGTAGACCTGGAAGGTGTCCTGGGTGCTGTGGAAGAGACCATTTCTGGATACCAGAGGGAGTCTTTCTGCCTCTCTCACAGTAAAGGCTCTCTAAGGCTTGGGAAGAAAACTTGTGTAATGGGTATTCTTAATGTAACCCCCGACTCCTTTTATGATGGTGGGCGTTATTGTGAGCCGGGTAATGCCCTTGCCCGTGCCCATCAGATGATAGAGGAGGGGGCGGGGATAATAGACATAGGCGGCGTGTCGACCAGGCCAGGTTCTCTGTCAGTTTCACAGGAAGAAGAACTCAGGCGGATAATTCCTGTTATAAAGGAACTTTCCAGCCAGACAGAAGTGCCCATCTCGGTTGACACTTACCGCGCTAAGGTTGCAGAGAAGGCGCTTGAGGCGGGTGCGCAAATCATAAATGATATAAGTGGTCTTAGCGATAAGGATATGGCTAGGGTGGCGGCCTCCACCGGTGCACCAGTCGTCATAATGCATTTAAAGGGCAGCCCCCATCGTATGCCAAAAAACCCTACATATAAGAACCTGCTCGCAGAGATTACTCAGTTTCTGAGGAGGAAGGTCTGTGAGGCCGTGAGCGCCGGCGTTAATGAATCAAGCATAATAATAGACCCAGGTATTGGCTTTGGGAAGAGTCCTAGACAGTCACTGGAGGTGCTATGCCGCCTAGGTGAACTTAGGTCCCTGGGCTTACCTGTTATGGTGGGCACTTCACACAAGAGTTTTACCAGGGACGTTCTGGGGCCGTTAGATGGTAATAAAACATTAGAGATAGGCGATGTGCTATCAGGGACCCTTGCCACCGTTGCGCTTGCTATTGAAAAGGGTGCGAAGATTGTAAGGGTACATGAGGTACGTGAAGCTGTACGTGTAGCCGCCGTATGCGATGCCGTTGTTAGAGATAGAAAATGGAAAGGTCCTTCGAAAACATAGATTTCTTTGTAGCCTTTAAAGCGGCAGTAGAGATATTTATCATATTCTTGATGTTGTATTTCGTACTCCGCTTTATGCAGGGTACCCGTGGAGTTGGTGTCATGAGGGGCCTGGTGTTTGTGCTGGTCATTGCGACGGTAATGCTGCTCTTTATCGTGCGACCACCG
>JBHICS010000237.1:0-2791 GCA_046759685.1 Candidatus Brocadiales bacterium
TTACAGGTTTTATGCCGGAGACACCGTTCTGCAGGTTCTCCCAGAAACTCTCCTTGCCTACGCCAACAGGGCTTATAATGCCCATGCCTGTAACTACTACCCTTTTTTCCATTAGACTGTTTGTCTCAAAGGCCAAAAATAAAAAACGGTTGGATTAAGACTGTCACTGCACGCGTTGGTAACTTAGTTAAGGAACTTCCTGACTACCAAACAGCTATTATTGCCACCAAAGGCATACGCAGTGTTAAGGGCAATGTCCACGCGGTGTTCTCGCGAAACATTAGGTACATAGTCCAGGTCACACTCAGGATCTTTTGTCTCGTAGTTTATCGTGGGCGGGACAACGTCGTTCTTTACTACCAGTGCACAAGCAATTGCTTCTATGGCACTTGCCGCTCCCATGGTGTGGCCCATCATGGACTTTATTGAACTCACCATGAGCTTCTCGGCATACTCACCGAACACCTTCTTTATGGAAATAGTTTCAGCCTTATCATTGGCAACGGTGCCGGTGCCATGGGCACTGATATACTGTACATCCTCAGGGTTAATCCGAGCATCCTGTAGGGCTCTTTTAACGGAAGAAATTACACCGTCACCCTCAGGGTGGGGAATAGTAATGTGATAGCCATCACAACTCAGACCATAACCTATCACCTCCGCATAAATCTCGGCATCTCTTGCCAGTGCGTTATCCAGGGACTCCAGTAGCAGTATACCTGCCCCCTCGCCAATCATCATCCCTTTTCGATTCTTGTCGAATGGGCGGCATACGTCTGGCGCCACTGCGGCCAGGCGGCTAAAGCCAGTAAAAGCTACCTTCGAGAACGGATCAGAACCGCCCGCAAACATAAAATCCACTCTTCCCAACTTTATAAGGTCGCAGGCGTAACCAATGGCGTAGTTGCCCGCTGCACATGCTGTAGGTATTATGGTGTTAGGGCCTTTAAACCTAAATGCCCTGGCTATATTAGCGGGGATGTTATTGCATGGATGCTGTAGAAAGAGATGCGAGTCTATTTGGTCCTCATCTTGCTCATGCCTGAGGAGGTCTATCTTCTCCAGTATCTGTATCTCACCGCCGGTCGTCCCAACAGAGACACCTATCCTCTCGGGTTCCACTCTATTCAAGTCAAGCCGTGAATCGTCCAGCGCTATCTTCGCGGCTGCTATAGCCAGCTGAGATCCCCTACCAACATCCCCAATAGAACCGTTATCTATATAGTCATGGAATTCAAAACCCTTTACCTCACAACCCTTGTGGACCTTATGACCTGATGTGTCAAAGCACGTAACATCATCAACACCTGAGTCCCCTGCAATTATCGCCTCCCAAAAGGCTTCCTTGCCCGAACCAACAGGTGTTATCATGCCTATGCCTGTTATAACCACACGCTTATCCATAAATACCTACTCCAACCTTAACCAAGGGTTGTCTTATCGGCCGTCGCAAAGGTAAAAGACACCTTGGCCACCGTATCCTCCCCGACCTTTGCAACACCACGCACCATGGCAGCTTTAGAGATGACCTTGTCTACATCTATCTCTAGGAACAGTTGATCCCCGGGGAAAACCGGCTTTACAAAGTTTGCTTTTACTGAGGCTAGCAGGAAGACTGAGTTGGGATTGTCTTTTTGTTCGAAGCTTTTTTTGAAGAGTATTATCGAGGCCTGGGCTAAGGCCTCCAGGGTAAGCGCCCCCGGCATTATGGCATATTCTGGAAAGTGTCCTACGAAGAAAGGTTCATTTCCAGAAACGTTTTTGAGGCATACTATCCTTTTCCCCTCCTCTAATTCAACAACCTTGTCTATAAACAGGAAGGGGTATTTTTGAGGGACAAGCCTCTTTACCTCCTCAAAATTCATTATCATATAGGCCCCTTCTGCCAAGCCTTTTGGGCCTAGGCCTCCTGCAGCCTTCCACTCTCAGCCAGCACTGCTTTGGTCATGTCAATGGTGGCTGTCAAAGAGGTAATATCTACCAGCTTCTCCTCCGGTATCTGAATCTTAAATTTTTTCTCGATAAGTGCCAATATCTCCAGGGCCAAGAGGGAGTCTATCTCAAGTTCCTTAAAGAAATTGGCGTCCCTTTTGTTCCATATCTCATCTCTGTCTAGCTCTGTTACCTCGGCAACAATGGACGTCACCTCTTTTTCAATATCTTCTGCGTTCAATACACCCCTCCTTGTGATCTTAAAACACACTAAATGACATAAAACGGCCACCCCGAAGATACAATCATATCCCCTTTGGAAGGTAAAGATATACCACAGCCCCAGCTATATTGTCAATAGCAATCTTAGATGACTGATTTCTTGTAAAGGAAACCTATTATATAACTTGGGCTTACGGGGAGGGTGTACAATACCGCTATAATTAAGAAGCATTTGAATCCTTCTGCACGGATTTCGCCTTCTTAGTGGTCTTTTTCTTGCCTCCAGATTCCCCCTTTTCTAACTTTGCCTTTTGCTTGTATTCTTTGCTTCTATAGTCTGTCTGATAAAATCCACTACCCTTGAAGATGATGGCGCTACCAGTACCAATAAGTCTGTGAGCCTTGTTACCGCACTCAGGGCATTTCTTTATGTTGCCGGACGTTATAGACTCAAACCGCTCGAACAAATGACCACAACCCTTGCACTCGTACTCATAAGTTGGCATGCCATACCTCCATAACAAGGAAATCACCCATTACTACAAGCCATTCATTATAAGCAAAAAACACGGCGTGTCTACAGCAAATTGGTGGGCCTTTGGGACAGCATCTTGCCGCATGGCAGCTGCAGTTCTAT
>JBHICS010000238.1:0-2772 GCA_046759685.1 Candidatus Brocadiales bacterium
ATGAGTAAGTGCCTCTAAAACCTCTCCGGCCACGCCTCGCGCCCGAGACAGTACCGAGAGCTGTCTCTCTGTAAAGACTACGGGCCGTGGCTGGCGATTAGCGTTATAGCAATCTATGTATGGTTGGAACTCGCTTACGAGTGTCTTCTCGAGTGATTCCAGTCCCAGACCCTTGAGTGCAGAGATGCGGCATATTGGGTTATCAAACATGGCCTCAAGCACGCCGGTGTCCAGTACCACGTCGAGGTCTATCTTGTTAATTACCGGTGTCACCTTACTAGTGTCGAGGTTCCGTATAAGTGTCCACTCTTTCTCAGAGATTTCTTTAGAACCATCCAGCACAAGGATTATTTTGTCTACATGTTTATGTATGGCGTGTGCCCTCTCTATGCCCTTTCTCTCGATATGGTCATGTGTATCCCTGAGCCCTGCCGAATCGACCAGCTCAAAGGGGATACCCTGGGCGGAGAAGTATTCGCTAATATAGTCCCTGGTAGTTCCCGGCACATGATGAACGATGGTCCGTTCCTCTCCCAGGAGCGTATTGAACAGGGTAGATTTGCCCACATTAGGCGGGCCGGTTATTGATACCTTCTGCGGAGACGACAGTGCCAAACCAAAGGCACTTGAGTCCAGGAGTTCGTCAAAACCATTAAGAAGCTGGGCAAGCTTGTTTGAAACCTCTCCGTACGCAAGCCCGCCGATGCGGTCGCCGGCATTTTTATCTGTAATCCTATCTATTTCGGCCTCAAGCCTCGAAACGCGTTGAGAAAGCAGTCCCTGATGCTGGGCCAGAAGGACCCTAACCGATAGCCTCGTCTTTGCTTGGATGAGTGCCTCCTGGGCCTCTATTTGGATAATATCCATCCTGTCGTTTTTAAGCCCGCGCGCCAGAAAATCTGTCCAGCTAGCCACACTCGCCCCGGCCCCAATGATTGCATCAAGGGTCTTCTTCACTGCCCTGGGGCCGCCGTGGCAGTTTACCTCTACAAGGTCCTCCCCCGTGAAACTGTCCTCAGACCTCCAGACACACACGATTGCCTCGTCTATCAGCGCTGAAGTAGCGCTATCAACCACGGTGCCGTAGAACAACTCACCGCTTGATGCACCAGAGATACCCCTGCCATTCTTTCCCCTGAATACCCTATCTACTACATCCAATGCTCCAGGGCCCGATACCTGGATTACGCCTATGCCACCTTCACCAATCGGTGTAGTTATAGTGGCAAGGGTGTCATTTTCACTCCTGTACACTCTTCTTTGTCTCTTCAATCTTTTCCTTTGCATTCTTAACGGCCTCTTCCGACTTCTCCTTAACGGCCTGAAATCCCTCTTTGATGTTTCCAGGGATGATAACGCGCATAAAACGGGCACCATTTGCAAAGGCCATTACGACTATTGAGGACTCAGCTGTCTGTTTGACACTCCCGGTGCTATAATCTACAAGGCCCACTGCAATTACACCACAAATAGCTGTTGCCTGTAGAAGCCCCAGTAGTGCGCCTAACGTCCTTCCCACAATACCGGGGCTAAGACCTAAGGCCCTCTTTATTAGAAGTCCCAGGCTGTAGCTCGTTATAAATACCGCGCCAAACACGATGGCGTATCCTACTGTTCTTGCAGTACCAGCGCCAAGGCTCCCCTCAAATGGTACGGATACCAGATCGTGTAAGACCAATGCGGCGAAGTACGAGATTATCAGGCAAAAGAGCCCGTAAAGCTGCCACATGAACCCGCTCCAGAAGCCAAGCCCCACAGCGGCACACAAAACACCTATAAAGATAATGTCCAGCCAGGTCATGTCGCTCCGTTTCTTCTATTTGAAAATATCCTTAAAAACATCCTCAAGCTCTTTGAACATCTTTTCGGTGTCTTCAGGTACGTCCCCGGGTTCCTTTTGAGGCTCTTTCGGTGCTTCGGCAGGTTTCTTGGGAGCTCCTTCCGGTTCTCTTGGGACCTCTTCTGGTTCTCTGGGAATCCCTTTTAAGATGGCCTCAAACAAGGTTTCAGGCCCCTCCGGTTCTTTGGGGGCCTCTTCTGGTTTTTTTGGAGTCTCCTTCGGTCCCCTAAAGACACCTTCTAAGATACGCTCCAACGCAGCTTCGCCCCTTATTTGGACATTCGGTTTGGGCAGTCTACCGGTGAGCCTTAACAGTATAGTAGAGTCTTCACCTAAGACATCAAATATCTTTTGGGTGTCTTTTCCAGCCCTCTCCTGTGGGAGCAACACAGCGGCATTATAATCTATCTGCTTGTCAAAGCCTACCCAGCCCGACAGCTCCATGTCGAAAGGCCTTCCCTTTATCTGGGCCCTTCTTGTACTTACTCTCTCATTTTGTATGTTGAAATCCGATGTAAGTAAATCAATATTATACTCTCTACCTGGATGGCCCAGGACCATGAATATAGTAGAGAGTAACTCGATGGCTGACACCCTGCCCTGTTCCACCTTTATGTTACCGTTTGCAGTCAGTGTCTTTTTGAGTGTTTCGTTCCAATTCAGACCCACACCCTTGGCCTTGTCCACGTCTACAGTGAGGAGTCCGCTAAACCTTCCTTTTCTCATAACGTGGGTCACAGGTACGTTTGACGCGTGCAACTCTGCCTCTATGTATGGGCCGCCGGACTCATCGACAGCAATGTCTACGTCGAAAACGGTCTCAACCGGTGCACCATTAAGCTCCATATTTAACTTGGTATCTAAGTGATTGTTCTTCAGTGTGAGTCGTTCTGTTGTCACCTTGGTGGCCTTATAATTGTCGTAAACGACTT
>JBHICS010000239.1:0-2766 GCA_046759685.1 Candidatus Brocadiales bacterium
CGCATTCTAATCCCCCCGTAAGTAAGGCAGATGAAGACCGACACTAACAGCATAATAGATAGTTTCAAGAAGTACGTTATACCTAATTATATCAGAAACCCAGTGGTCCTAACCAAGGGCAAGGGGGTGTATCTCTGGGATAGTGATGGCAACAGGTATTTAGACCTCTTTTCAGGTTGGGCGGTGAGCAGCCTTGGCCACTGTCACCCCAGGGTGGCCAATGCTATAAGCAGGCAGGCCAAGCTGCTTGTCCACGCCCCTAATATATTTTACACCGAGACTCAAGGTCGGCTGGCCAGACTCATATCGAACAATTCCTTTGGTGGGCAGTGTTTTTTCTGTAACAGTGGTGCTGAGGCCAACGAGGCCGCTATTAAGCTGGCTAGAATACATTACAGTCCCCAAGAAAGATATAAGATAATTACCATGCACGATTCCTTTCACGGGCGCACCATGGCGACCCTCTCTGCCACGGCACAGCCCAAGTACCATAAAGGTTTCTCGCCGTTGTTAGAGGGTTTTACCTTTGTGCCCTTTAACGACCTTGACGCAGTGAGAGAGGCCGTGGATGACAAGACCTGTGCCGTGATGCTGGAGCCTATACAGGGAGAGGGAGGAATAAACATCGCCACGCAAGAGTATCTCAAGGGCTTGCGGAATCTCTGTGATGAGTTCAGGCTGCTTCTTATCCTTGACGAGGTTCAGTGCGGTATGGGGCGCACGGGCAAATATTTCGCCTATCATCACTATGGGATAACCCCCGATGTTATGGCGCTGGCAAAGTCACTGGGGAATGGTACAGCCATTGGTGTGATGGTGGCCAGACCTGAACTCGCAAAGAGCCTGGTGCCAGGTAGCCATGCCTCCACCTTTGGCGGCAACCCCCTTGCCTGTGCAGCGGGTGTGGCCGTCTTTGAGACGATTGAAAGGGAAAGACTCTTGGATAACGCCTCAGAAATGGGCAGGTATTCTATGGAGAGGCTTAATGCCCTGGCGGAAAGATTTCCTGACCTTATAAAGGAGGTAAGGGGCCTTGGTCTTATGATAGGTATTGAGCTAAAGAAAGAGGGTGCAACTTTGGTGAAGAAGTGCATGGACAGGGGACTTCTACTTAACTGTACACACGAAAATGTTATCAGGTTTATGCCCCCCCTCAATGTGAGGAAGGAGCATATAGACGCTGGTATAACCATCCTGGAAAGTGTACTTGAAGAATATGAATAAATAACACGGGAAAATATGCAGCCGAAACATCTCATTACCATAGCCGATTTGTCTCTAGATGACATAGAGAAGATCTTCTCTATGACCAGGGAGCTGAAGTCTCTGGGAGCCGGGCAAGAGATGGTCAAACCCCTTGATGGGAAGACCCTGGCACTAGTCTTTGAGAAGAGTTCTCTCAGGACACGAGTCTCCTTCGAGGCGGCTATGAGGCAGTTAGGGGGTGATTCCATCTATCTGAGCCGTCAGGATGTGGACCTCGGTCACAGGGAATCGGTCCGTGATGTGGCTATGACCCTGTCAAGATATGTAAGCGCAATCGCCCTCAGGACCTATGCCCACGAAACCGTAGTCGAGATGGCAAAGAACTCTACTGTTCCTGTAATCAATGCCCTCTCTGACTGCTACCACCCCTGCCAGGCGCTGACGGACCTTTACACCATCATGGAAAAGCGTGGTACGCTTGAGGGTGTTAAGGCGTCCTTTGTTGGCGACGGGAACAACGTCGCCCGCTCCCTTGCATTGCTTTGTGCAAGGTTAGGTGTTGCCCTCAATATCGCATCTCCAAGGGGATACGAACTGGATAAGGAATTTCTTGATAAGGTAAAGACGCTGACAAAGGGAAATTCGCTAACGGTAAGCAATAATCCAAGGGAGGCGGTCAAGGGCACTGATGTCATCTATACGGATACCTGGGTTAGCATGGGTCAAGAAGCAGAGGCAGAAAAGAGGCGGAGAGATTTCGAGGGCTATTGTGTTGATACTGCCCTGGTGGCGCTGGCAAAGAAGGACGTGCTGATCATGCATTGCATGCCTGCCCACCGAGGTGAAGAGATAACCGGGGAGGTATTGGACGGCCCCAACTCCATTGTGTATGACCAGGCTGAGAATCGTATGCACGTTCAGAAGGCGATATTAAAACTATTACTTCTTGATAGTAAGTGATAGTGTGTGGCGGGTAAATTGTAGAGACAATTCATGGATTGCCCCTACAGTACCCTGCGGCGCACAATTAGAGGAAGAGACGATATGAGGTCAGATGGCAGGAGACCAGACGAGCTTAGACCTGTAGTGATAAAGCGAGGCTACACGAAGTTTGCCGCGGGTTCTGTACTGATAGAGACTGGAGAAACAAGGGTAATCTGCGCCGCCAGTGTAGAGGACGGAGTGCCCCGACATCTCTTAGGCGCCGGTCAGGGCTGGATAACGGCGGAGTATTCACTCCTTCCTAGTTCCACCCATACCCGTACCTCCAGGGAATCGAGTCGCGGCCGCCTTAATGGGCGCACACAGGAGATACAGCGCCTTGTCGGAAGGTGCATGAGGTCGGTTGTGGATATGAAAAAGCTGGGGGAGAGGACCGTATGGATTGACTGCGATGTCATTCAGGCCGATGGGGGCACACGCACCGCCGCCATAACCGGTGCATATGTAGCCATGGTGGATGCCTTCAACAAGATGAAAGAGGAGGGAAAGATTACAGAGCTTCCAATGAGGGACACTATCGCTGCTGTGAGTGTGGGTGTTGTAGAAGGCGAGGTGTTA
>JBHICS010000240.1:0-2766 GCA_046759685.1 Candidatus Brocadiales bacterium
GGAGAGGTTATTCTTTATCCCCTCTTGCCTTTCGAGCTGCCTCTCGAAGAATCCACTTAGGGCCAGGTCCATCTCTTCGAAGGTACGGGATTGGATATCCTTCTTGAGTGCCTCCGTCTGCTGAGCAAGCTGCTGTTCGTCTTCTTCCAGTTCCTTAAGCATCTTCTCGAGGGAGCTCATCTCCTGAAGGGAGTGGGAATAGGTAGAATCTACATACTGCTGGGCACTCTGTTCCATCTCGGCCAACATACTCTCAAGTGCGTTTGCTGCCTTAAGCGCTGCCTTAAGGGCCGCTTCAAGGTCACCCCTGGCCAAGGCGTCTTTCATCTCCTGCATATCCTTGTTGAGGGTGAATTCGCCCAGTTCCTTCAGTGCCTCCAGATTCAGGAACTCATCGCCCCAGTTGCTGGACAGCTTGGAAAGCTTTTCCATCATCGAGCGTATCATGTCCTCAAGCTTCTGTATCTCCTTCATCACCTTGTCTTCTAGTTCATCGGTCTTTCCCTGTGCTAGGTCATTCAGGAGGTCTGTTAGGGTCTTTTCTGTACGCTCTATTTGTCTGTCCTGGTCAAGAAAGTCGTCGAGCCTCTGTTTCCTCAACAGCTCCACCAGAAACATAACGTCATTCTCAAGCTCTACTGTCTCGTCCTCCTGAAAGGCTTGAACCTCGTTTATAAATGTTACAGGAAGTACAGGGCCGTATCTTTCTGCCTTCTCCAGCTTCTTCTCCTTACCGTCATTAAGCTGGGATATCCTGTTGCGCATGTTCTCAAGACTGTAGTAGACGGCATAATTGGCCAGGGCGTCTTCTTCCATGTCGGTGAGCACACGGTCAAATAGCACCAGGAAGTTAATGGTCCTGTCTATGAGGGTCTCCTGTTGCAATAACAAGTCATCCCTCGATGCTGTGGCATTTGGAGGGTGTACCAGTTTTTCTGCCAATAGCTGTATCATTTCCCTGAGGAGTTTGTCCTGAAGTGAAAGGAGTTCATCGTGCCTCTTTTGTGTGCTGTACACCTCGAGGTACTGGGTCTTAGACCTTGCGACCTTGGGCCCTGAGACGGCATCGTTGTCGACGGCCTCCAAGTAGTAAGGCACCTTCTCACCGGGTAGGAGCCTGAGCTCAGAGAGGTCCCAATTAATGGAGTCCCTGTATTTTTTCTTGGCCTCTTTCATCACTTTTAGGCCCTTTTCAGCCCTTTTATCTCCTGGCCATTCACCAACCACTAGCCGTGTCTCCTTCAAGCCGAAGTCGTCAGTGGCCTCATACGCAAGCTTAATCACATCCCTCTCGCCTACCACCTTTCCTGATGTTGGGGATAGTATCTTTATCTCGGGATAGTCGTCATCCTCTACCAGAATCTTGTGGGGTTTAGATTTTTGTGAAGACTCTCCACCAGCAGGCAAGGTTTCAAAGCAGTAGCTACCGGCATCCAACACTATCAAGCTCCCCTTAATAGAGTTGGGGGTCTCAACGCTCATCTGCACTCTGGTTGACTCGTTTATTAAGATGCTGGCAGAGGCGATGGCTTGGTTGCTTAGCGCCAATATCTCTACCTCGCTGCCCTTCAGTGTCCTTATGTCACCGCTTGTGCCGCTTACGGTTCTCGGCTTGAGGCCGGTATATGCAGGGTATCTATAAGTTAAGGTAATGTCTCCTATTGCAGGTACACCTGGGTGGATTAGGCCGGAAGGTGCATACTGAGGTTCCAACAAGAGATGAAATCTTTGGACGATATACTTAGGGTTTAAGACCGAAAGGGCGGCAAAGACGGCAACCATAGCCCCTAGCGCCTTAACATTCCTCCGGAGATTTCGCCTCTCAACGACGTCCTGGAGTCTCAGACCCTGAAGCCTTTCGGCGGTTTGCCCGAACAGTGAGCTGATAAGTTCGTGGGAATAAAGGTGCGTCCGTTGGGGGTTTTCTAAGTCCCTGCCAAGTTGGAGAGAGCTGATAAGTAAGTCCTTAAGCCCAGGGAGGTGCTTTTCTATGATGAGCGCTAATCTGTCCTCAGACCGTAGGGACAGGACGGGGGTCAGTATGTAGCGATATGAGACATAAAAAATTGTGGCTATGCATAAGATTAGGTAGCCTGTGCGGGCATACGGAATTAATGAGAGCTGATTGGCAAGTACTAGCCCCACCGAAAGGAGTAGCAGGAAGGCCGTCCCCAATAGCGAAATCCCTTCAATCAGGCGCACCCGCAGGGCTTCTCTGCCTACCGCCCGCAGGGATTCCTTAATCTTCTCGTAATTTGTATCCACCCATAAGTTCCTTCTATTTCAGTACCTTATATTATTTAGTCTAAAGGTTTCCCCCTCTCTTGTCAATCTGTTTCGGAAAATGACACGTTCTGGGCACAAGCCGAATAATTTCTGGGCTTAGCGCTTGACATTTTATTTGTGAGTTGATATACTTTGTATTGAACTAGGCCGTGGGGCACGGCTTCCCACTTGTCACTGACCCTAGTGGGGACATCTGACGCCTAAAGTAGTCTCAGATGCACGGATCGGTGGCGTGGACAGTTTCGCATTCTCAAGAAAATTGTAAGCTCCCACTATATTTGGAGGTCTCTTATATCGTTAAAGGTTAATAACACCGCTATATATATATCCTAATTTTAAATGCCGCCAAGCAAAGGAGGGTCCTTCCTACCAAAAAGAGGATTCTCTGTCGTGCGACTGCCCCCGTTGCACAGCCCTTGGCGGCTTTTTTTTATCATCATATCTGTTCTAGTAAAGTCATTTCCTAAGTGATATAATTTT
>JBHICS010000241.1:0-2766 GCA_046759685.1 Candidatus Brocadiales bacterium
TGGCCGGGAATATCTTCCACGCCCAGGACATTGTCTTTTGCTAACACCACCATGCTCTCGATACAATTCTTAAGCTCTCTTACATTGCCAGGCCACGAGTAGTGAAGTAGTCGCCTTTTGGCCTCTGGTGTCAGAGAAGATATATGCTTATCATACATCTGCGAATATTCCCTCACAAAGGCGTCTACCAGAAGCGGCATGTCTTCTTGTCGTTCCCTTAGGCGTGGCAGCCTAAGGCAAACAACATTGAGCCTGAAATACAGATCTTCCCTGAAGCTCTTATCCTTTATTAGTCCCTCAAGGTTCTGGTTTGTGGCGGCTATAATCCTGACATTCACAGATATGGGCTCGTTACTACCGACCCTAATCACCTTTCCGTCTTCAACAACTCTTAGGAGTTTTGCCTGTGCGGAAAGGGGCATGTCACCAATTTCATCCAGGAAGAGTGTGCCGCCATGCGCGTGTTCAAATTTTCCTTTTCTCTTTGACAGGGCCCCTGTGAATGCCCCACGTTCATGTCCAAAAAGTTCGCTTTCAAGCAGTCCTTCGGGTATGGCGGCTGAATTTAACGCCACAAAGGGGCTGTTTCTCCTGGGGCTGTTGTCATGGATGGTCCTGGCTATGAGTTCCTTCCCGGTGCCGCTTTCCCCCACAAGAAGAACGGTGGCAGTTGTTGGGGCAATTTGCCTGATGACACCAGAGATACGTTTCATACTGGCACAATTGCCGATAATCTCGGGAAAGTTATTTCTATGCCCCAAAGCCAACCCGGCGGCCTCTGTGGCCTGGTTTCTAGCCGCGGCCTGCCTCTTAATTACCTCATCTATCACTACCCTGAGTTGGTAGATATTTACGGGCTTCTCGAGAAATGTTGTAGCACCGTTCTGCATAGCTTTTACGGCTGTCTCTACAGTACCGTATCCAGTTATCAATATAACTTGTACGTCAGGGGTCTTTTCCTTAGCCGTTGCGAGTATCTCCATTCCGTCCACGTCCTTCATCACCAGGTCGGTTACAACTATGTCTATATTGCCATGTCGAAGGTGGCGTAGGGCATCCCTGCCTCCAGTAGCCACAATGCATTTGCAGTTTACTTTCTCTAGACTCTCTGCAGTGGCCTTGGCGTGGGCCTCTTCATCGTCAACAACTAATATTCTGGCCTTATATTTCATAACACCTCTCGTCCTTTCAAGGGCAGCTGGACGACAAAATTGCTCCCCTTACCTTCCTTACTCTCAACGAATATCGTGCCGCCGTGGTCTTTTATAATACGTTTGACTGTAGGTAGTCCCAGCCCCGTTCCTTTCTTCTTCGTAGAAAAGTAGACTTCGAATATCTTGTCAAAGTTAGATTTGTGAATGCCGATGCCCGTGTCGGCGACCTCTATTTGGATCCATCCATTCTTGCGCGCAGTACGTATCGAAAGCTTGCCCCCCTCTGGCATTGCTTGTTGGGCATTAATTATCATGTTCAAAAGCGCCTGCTTTATCAAAGTGGCGTCCAAGCTTATAAGCGGCAAGGCGTGTTCATAACATCTATCTATGGCGATATTGTTTTTTTGGGCCTCGGGAGCAGCAAAATCTATCACCTCATCTACCACTTTATTCACATCATATTCTGCAAACTTAGGCCGCTCTTCGTGGGCGAAGCGCAAGAAATCACTTACCACTTCCTCCAGCCTTTGCACGGCACGCTGGAGCCCTTGAATCCTATTTCTAACAGCTGCTCTCTGGGCGTCTGTATTGTCTCCTATTTCCTCTTCCAGAAGCTGGAGATTAACGCTCAAGGTGCTCAAGGGGTTTCGAATCTCATGGGCTAGTCCAAGCGCTAGGGTATCGAGATACGGAGGGAGTGACAAACCCTTTTCGGTTTTATGTGTTTTGGCTGCGTTTTTTCTTCGGTAAAGGATGTAAACGGGTGTTGCTATAGCAATAAGAATTAGTACACCCACGAGACCTTTAACCATCACTGCACACTTAAGTATGAGCCAGGAGAGTCTTCCCGTCAGAAAAACCTCCTGGCTCGTTTTTGAGCACCAAATGTATTAGGATGCTACTTTAGTAACGTTGTGGGCCTGAAGTCCTTTGTCACTATCAACAAGATCGAACTCTACCTGCTCGCCATCTTCAAGGGTCCTGAAACCATCTCCACCGATGCTAGAATAATGGACGAAGACATCTTTGCCTCCTTCGTGCTCTATGAAACCAAACCCCTTTTTCGCATCAAACCACTTTACCTTACCGGTGACCCTTGTCGCCATTCTAATCTCCTTACATTCTTCAAGACATTAAAATACAAATAGAACAATGAAATACAAACAAAACAAAATTGTTTAACGCTCTATTTTGTACCTCCTATTATTGAATAAGAATTATTGAAAAATTACTTAGACGAATGCTGATGTAGCCGTTAGCTTACAGAAGGACTCGTTTCGCGTTCCTTTAATACTGCCTTCCTAGAGAGCCTTATGCGTTTTTGATCGTCTATACCAATGACCTTCACCTCTATTTCCTGCCCTACTTTGACCACGTCTTCAACCTTCTCTATGTATCCATCTGACATCTCGGATATGTGAAGGAGTCCGTCCTGGCCTGGCAGCACCTCTACGAACGCGCCGTAATCTTTTATGGCAGAGACTTTTCCTGTATATATCTTCCCCACCTGTACCTCTTCTGTCATCTTTTCTATAATGTCTTTGGCTGTTTCAGCTGCATCTGCGGATGGAGACGATATGACCACGGTACCGTCGTTTTATATCTATACCCA
>JBHICS010000242.1:0-2764 GCA_046759685.1 Candidatus Brocadiales bacterium
ATAAGCAGGCATAGGGGGAGTGCATATCGCTTGGCCCGTCGGTATTCGGCGTCTATCATCTCATGAAAGTGGTAGTGGTTGTAGAGTCCGGTAAGGCCATCTCTTACCGAGGCCGCAGCAAGTTTCTTATTAGCCTCTTCCAGTTTGGCGTGTTTACTTTGCATGGACTCTACCATAGTGTTAAGACTGTTTGCCAGTTCGCCAAGTTCATCCTGAGATTTCACCAACGAACGTTCCTCGAGATTGCCTGCAGCTATTCTCTTTGCCGTTTCCGTGAGAGAGATAAGTGGCTCCGACACCCTACGGCTTACAAATATGGACACAAAAACTAGACCGAGTCCAACTATTAACAGGAGGGACCACAGCCTTCTCTTTACCGATGAGACCGGTCCGAGGAAATCTTGCGCATTTATCTCTATTAGTATCCCTGCCTCCAGTTCGGGTAGCCATCCCCATGCACCCACTACCTGTTTTCCTACATGATTAGTGTACAACTGCGGGGAGAAGCCTTCTCTTCCAGTAAGGCAGGCCTGTACCGCGAGTGTAAGGGCCCCTGTCCGGAGATCAACCAGTTTCTTGCCGACGCTTGTGCTGCAAGGGGAATAAGGGTCTAGCATAAAGCAGGCCAACATCGTGCCGTCTTTGTCTATGAGAAAGTTGTGCGCAACCCTTCTCCCGGTCATATTCCTTAGAACCTTACTTAGTTGGGTAAAGTCAATCTTGGCTACCACGGCCCCTTGGACGTCCGTTCCTGCCAGTACGGGACTCGCAAAACAGAGCATCAGGCGTTTATCTTCCGCCCCCTTTGACCGGCACACACCTGCCTGTGTAACAGACGTGCCTTTTTGGGTCATTTTAAGAAGTTGCTTTGCCTCCTTAGGCAGACCTGCATACTTGTCTATTTCTGCAGAGGTTTTCAGGTTGCCTTCTCTATCAAGGACATAAATTCCCAAAAAACCAGTATTTCGAAGGTTAGCGTGCATGAAATCATGGAGCTCGTCGCTATCCTGTGGCAGTCCCATAAGTGCATCCACGACATGATGAGAATTGGCAAGACGTTTTACCTCCTCTATCTTTTCTTCTATCCATAGAGAGGTGATGCTAACCTGGCTCTTGCCAAGTGACTGTAGGTCTTCCATGGTCCTGGTATTCAAATCCCTTATGAGCCCAGGGCTGAAGATGGCAAAGATTATGGCAATGGGAGCCAGGGCCAGGAGGGTAAATAGCAGCGCAAAGTGTGTTCTTATGGACTTCTTCATAATTTAGGGTTCTGTAAGATGCTGTATTCCAGTATGCTACATCAAAATAACATAAAAGCTTGCCCCCGATGACCGTCCTCGAACAAAAACCGCCGCGGCCATATTTTAGCAAAATAGACCGTGCAAGGCACGTGGGTTTCGCATAGAATTGTGACAGGATCTAATATATAATAATCTTGATAGATGAAGAGACATACAGTGAAACGGCCGAGACACTAGGTATGAAATTCAGTATTAACACATTGAGCGATATGGTGGATACAAACCCTAGCCTTAAGGCTGTCATAGACATGGTAGCGTATAAAGTATCTCAAAACCAGGAGAATAAGGGCCCGGACGCCAATTTGGTGACTGCCGAGGCCGCCGTATGGGAGTATATATCTGATCATTTCAAGAATCTAGATGATTTTTTGGCCAAACTGTCGCCGATTTCTGGTGATACAAAGGAGCTTCAGGAAATCGCCGAGAACATTTACCGATACCAATACCGGAGACGAGAACTTACATTTGAGATGGTAAAGGATAGGATAAGCAAGCATGAAGACATTGCATTAAAGACGATCACCGATTTGGTAGCCTACAGGATATATAAAAGTCCGGAGGATAAGGGGGCTGAAGTGAATTTCATAACGGCTGAGACCTTTGTGTCGCATTACGTCTCAGAAAGTTTTGCTAGTATGGAGGACTTCGATAGGAGGCTCCAGGAGTTGGGTTACGGTATAGGCGCACTAAGGTCTTTTGCCGACAACATATACAAGTATTACTGTGAACACAGAACCCATTGAGTTGTTCTTTTTGATGGGGGTGTGTAATGAGGATTGTAGTAGTTCATATCTCTGGAAGTAAGCGGGGCAGGACAGAGGTTTTTAGCGCAGAGAGGCTAAAAATTGGTACCGACCCCGTTAATGACCTGTGCTTTGACCCCACCGTAGACAGAAACACCGCACCCTTCCACGCCGAGATAGAATTGAAGGATTGTGACTACCTGTTTAGGAATAAGGCAGTTAATACCTTCGTAAACGGTCAAGAGGTGGCGGAGGTTATACTACGTGATGGAGACATGGTTGAATTTGGTGAGGGTGGTCCCAAGGTACGCTTTAGGTTGAAGGGCGAAGAGGGCGATGTCTGTAAACCCTTCCGGGAGATGCTGGAGGACTCTGTTGCTATAGCAAGAGAGGAACATAAGGGAGGACTAGTTACGGCCAGCACCTTCTTTAAGGAACTGGTATGGGAGGCGTTAACGCAGTCCTCCCTACGCTTCCGCATTGGGCTGGCGTTCGGGGTATTCTTGGTCCTGTTCCTGACGATATCTGGGCTCTATAGTTCGGTCTCTCAGAGACAGCTTGAGAAAGAGGTAGAACAGCGCTTGCAAGAGGCCGCTGAGAGGATAGAGACCTTGGAGGCCAAGGGTGTTGTCGCCGAAAGGATAATAAGGGACTTTACTGGTGGGGTTTGTTTAATCCAGGGTACTTACGGTTTTGGAGAAGATATAGAAAAAGGTGTGT
>JBHICS010000243.1:0-2752 GCA_046759685.1 Candidatus Brocadiales bacterium
CATCCATTGTATCGTCCAGGGCTTCGTCGATCCTGGGGATGTCGTGCTGGTGGATATAGAAGAGGGCATGCCCCAGGGAAAATCCCTGGACATACTTGAGGCAGGACCAATCTATGGATATAACGCTAGAGTCACAGGCACAAACACGTACGACGAGACGGCGGGCTCAAGCATATGCATTGTTACCGCTGGTAGGGCCAGAAGACCTGGCATGACCAGGGCCGACCTCCTGGAGTCCAACACCAAGGTGGTTAAGTCTGTCGTTGAGAACCTTATAAAGAGGTCCCCGGATACAATACTGTTAATAGTAACTAACCCGTTGGATGCGATAGCATATACGGCCTACAAAGTGAGTGGATTTCCAAAAGAGAGGGTTATAGGCATGGCGGGTGTCCTGGACACGTCCAGGTTTGCTGCGTTTGTTGCCATTGAGCTGGGCGTTTCTGTTGAGAACGTACAGGCGACGCTTATAGGCGGGCATAGTGATCCGTTGCCATTGGCCAGATACACAACGGTAGCTGGCGTTTCTATAACCGAGCTTATCTCTAAGGAGCGGATAGATGCATTGATAAAGCGGACGATTTCCGGAGGCGCAGAGATAGTAAACCTTCTTAAGACGAGCAGTGCGTATTTTGCCCCGTCTGCTTCAATAACAGAAATGGTAATGGCAATGCTGAAGGATAAAAAGAAGATACTTCCCTCCACCGTCCTCTGCCAGGGTGAATACGGGCTAAAAGACATCTTTATAGGTGTACCCGCAAAGTTGGGCTCAAAGGGCGTTGAGAGTATTCTTGAGCTACCCCTCACAGAAGAAGAAAGAAGTTTATTAGACAAATCGGCTCAAGAAGTAAAGGCCGAATGCGCGGAAGTGGACAGGCTCATAAAATAGGAGCACGAAATGACCAGGGGCTCAAGTCTTTGGCCTTGGCTCTTACAGCGTATCAGTGGTCTATTTCTTAGCGCGGGAGTTATAATTCATTTTTGGATGCTTCATAATGGCAGCGGCCCGCCTGCTTATGACCAAGTAGTCGCTCGTCTTATTTCTCCATGCTGGGTGTCGTTCTATATCCTACTTCTGGCAGCACTCCTTTATCACGGGCTTAACGGCGCCTGGGCAGTCTTTCTTGATTTTAACACCTCCTCTTCTGCGAAATCGGCTTTTAAGGCAACACTCTATCTTATAGGAGTTTCTACCCTTTTTGCAGGTGCACTTGTACTGGTAGGCTTTAAACCTTAAAGAAGGATGGACAAGGTATAGTTCTAACAGCATCCACTTAGACAATGGAAAAACTATATCAAATAATAAATGAAGTCCGGTGGAATTTTGGTACAGAGGTCCTTTCCTTTACCCTGCACAGGATTACTGGCGTTGCATTGGTCCTCTTCCTATTCCTCCATATATGGACACTCAGCTCCGTGTTCCAGGGACCAGAGGCCTTTAATAAGGCCGTCAGTAAATTCGACAACCCCATGGGGCATATGATGGAATACACATTACTACTTGCAGTAGTTATTCATCTCTTGAACGGGCTTCGTATAACCTTGATAGACCTGTTTGACCTTACTGCCATGCAGGGGAGACTTCTGTGGACATCCGTAGGTCTCTTAGTTGCAATAGCGGCGTATAGCATTCGGATATTCTTTTAAAGGGAGTGTCTTTGTGGCATATCACGATGTACTGGTCGTTGGGGGCGGGCTGGCTGGGTTGAGGGCAGCCGTTGCGGCCAATGAGATGAACGCAAAGGTCGGTATACTGTCCAAAGTACACCCGTTGAGGTCACACTCTGTAGCGGCACAGGGTGGCATTAACGCCCCACTTGGCAACCACCCCAGGGGCGCGCATGACAGTTGGAAGAGACATGCCTACGACACCGTTAAAGGCAGTGACTTTCTTGCCGACCAGGATGCGGTTATTCGAATGACCAGTGAAGCCGCCTCGCGCATCTACGAGATCGAACACTGGGGCAGTCCGTTCAGCCGTACAGACGAGGGTAAAATAGCACAGAGACCGTTCGGCGGCGCAGGGTTTCCCAGGACATGCTATGTCGCCGACACCACCGGCCATGCCATTCTACACACCATTTACGAACAGACCATCAGGTTCAAGCAGGCCGCAGAGCGGAAGGAGTTGGTTATCTACCCGGAGTGGTTGGTGCTGACACTTGTGAGGGAGGATGACGAGTGCAGGGGCGTGGTGGCCATGGACATAAATAGGGGAAGGCTTGAGGTCTTTGAGGCTGATACTGTCATACTCGCCACAGGCGGGTCAGGAAGGATTTATGCCAATACGACCAACGCCCTTATTAACACGGGCATAGGCATGGCAGTTCCCTACTGGGCCGGCGTTCCACTAAAGGACATGGAGTTCGAACAGTTCCACCCCACCACCATATTAGGGAAGAACATACTCATAACAGAGGGTGCAAGGGGAGAAGGTGGGTTCTTGTTAAATAACAAGGGCGAGAGGTTCCTGGCCAATTACCCTGATTCCCGGGAGGCGATGGAGGTGGCCCCCAGAGACATAGTGGCCAGGAATATTACTAGGGAAATACTCGACGGTAGGGGGTTTGAAGGGGGCTGTGTGCACCTGGACCTCCGGCACCTCGGTCGAGAAAAAATCATGACCAGGCTGCCTGGGATACGGAATATATGCCTGGAATTTAGCGGTGTAGACCCCATTACCGACCCCATTCCCATCCAGCCGGGCCACCACTATACCATGGGCGGAATCGAGTGCAATACTGAGTGCGAG
>JBHICS010000244.1:0-2741 GCA_046759685.1 Candidatus Brocadiales bacterium
AGACAGGTGTTCCATACCTGCTTCGTTGTCTATGACCACGTACGGGTAGCCTATTCCTAGTCTGTCCAGATACTTCCTCAAGAGGTTGTTCACATAGCAGTAGCATCCGGGTCCTTCTGGTCTTCCCATGACCAGGAGGTCGTACTTTGAGTTTTCTACTATACATTCTTCTATGCAGTATTCTATATATCTTTCCTTTGACATCCCTGCCGGGAAGTCTAGTCTTTTCTCTATTATGCCTTCTCGGATGTCAGAGATGGTCTTTTCACATTCCACCCCCAGAGCGGTACCTAGAGATGCATTTGGGTCGGCATCTACACCAAAGGTTGATTGCCCGAGTTGTTCTATTATGTAGCGAATCGTTAAGGCGGCGATAGTGGTCTTACCCGTTCCGCCCTTACCAGCTAAAGCAATTGTAAACGGCATAAAATATTTCCTTTTCCTTACAAACGGACTTATTAAGCCCCGTAATTGGGGTTAATGTCCCGGGCCGTCGATCTCTCGTGGCAGCCGCGGCGATATTAAGGTCTCTCTACTTTTATGGCCCTCCAGGCCGATGTCTTTACTGGGTCTAAAGAGGTTTCAGGGACTCCGTCCAAGACCAACACGTCCCTGCCTCTACGTTCCACGTAGGCGTAGGCGTCGTCCTTCCGTGTCGGAAAGAGTAGTGAGTTTGGCCCTAGGTCAAATGTTTTTGAGCCGTACTTCTTGGCAAGGGCGGCAGAGTAACCTTCAAAAAATTCATGTGCATCGGCATCGCTGTCCCATGTGGTAAACCAGACCAGGGCAGTCTTGCCAGACGGCTTTTGCTCGTATATCTGGTAGAGGTCGCCGTCCCATCCCATGGAGACTGTCTTTGGCGCCTCCCCAAGCAATTGCGTGAGGAGTATGTCTATGTTGAATTCGCCCAGTGTATTTTTATCAAGAAACGTCCATCCCTGTCCTAACTCTTCTGACAGGTACGGAAGCGTGATAGCTGTGGGGGAGTCTATCGCCCCAAGGTATTTTTCAGGGTGTAGTATCTGTTCTGTAGACCTTGGGGGCCGTTCAAATATCCTGTCCACCTGGGTCCACCCACCAGATTGTCTCAGTTGTTGTATGAAGGTGAGTCCATAGATATAGGGGAACAGCATGTTGTATCTGATGTATGCTGGGGCTGAGGTCATCAGCCTTCCGCCCACTGCACCCATGAATTCCTCAACGAATGGGCCAAGGTCCGGGAGCGTTGTGGAGTCTTTTCCTATAGGCTTCAGTGAATAGTCTATCATCACGGATATTGCATCACCTTCCAGGAGGGCCTGTGTCGCCATTAGACGGTCATCGTCCTCCTCTTCCCTGGATATTGGGAGATTTTCTATACCCACGTGTTGATCTTGAAGGGCATGAGTTAGTTCATGGCTTATTACTTCCCTAAGCAAGGTCTCGGATATGTCATCTAACAGGTATAGCATCTTGGTACGCCAGTCGTAGAAACCTAGTACTTGTTCTGTATATAAATCTAGCAAAAAGCTTCCTAGCGGAAACTCTGCCGGTATAAGCCCGAATTTAACCAGGGCCTTCTGGTAGGCCATTAGCTTCCAAGCAGGAATCTCTTCTTTTATGATCTTCTTGAGATATTTGTGCAATTCATCCTTGGTCTTTATACCGTAACGTACAGGGCTCTTAAACTCTAGCTCCCGTAGGGCGGATACGTCCAAGGCTATCTCCTCTACAAGGGTGTCAAGATTGATATATTTACTGTCTTTCTCCTGCCCTTGTACGGCCATAGGCGAGAGAAATAGTAATACAATCAATACTATACAGGATTTTCTCAAATATTTAAACCCCTCTAACCCTCCGGCTTATTTCTCCCCTCGAGTGCCTGATAAACGGAGGGGAATTCGTCTGGGTTAGTATGAGGAAGAAAATTGGCCGATATAAACTTGTCCATAAATGCAGGATTTCCCATAAGGTCGAAGTAGGTCATCTTTGAGGCTATTTCTTTCACGTTGCTATAGGCATCTTTTGAAAGGAGTGCGAGCCTGGCCCCCGCCAGGGAGCTGTTTCCTACGAAACAAATCTTCTGTGGAGGCATCTCTGGCAGCATCCCTATGGTGATGGTATTGTCAATGTCCAGATAGCTTCCAAACCCGCCGGCAAGATAGACTCTCTCGATATCGGTGATGTTCAAGCCCATTGAGTCGATAAGTGTAGACACTGCTGCGTAGACAGCGGCCTTTGACCGGATGAGGTTTTCTATGTCTGCTTGGGTTATTACGATGTCTGCACCTGTGGCGGTCTTATCCCCTTCCGCTATTAGGAATTCGTTGCCTTCTTCTGTCTCCCTGACCCGGGGTGTAGTTCCCTTTACCAGCTTCCCGGATTTGTTTACTGCGCCAGAGCGGAGCAGTGCGGCGATGGTGTCTAGGAGGCCAGAGCCGCATACCCCTCTAGGTTCACGGCCTCCAATCACTTTGTACCTGACACTGAAATCCTCCGAAATCTGAAGTCTTTCAATGGCCCCACTAGCTGCCCTCATGCCATGTTTGACGCCACTTCCCTCGAACGCGGGACCAGCAGAGGAAGAGCAGCATACTAACCAGTCCTTGTGACCTAGGGCGACCTCGCCGTTTGTGCCTATGTCAATAAACAGGGAGAGCGCCTCTTGCTTGTCCAGTCCGATAGCGGCGGCACCTCCAGTTATGTCCCCGCCTACGTAGGCTGCCACACTGGGGATACAGTAAAGGGTGCCCTTTGTATTT
>JBHICS010000245.1:0-2738 GCA_046759685.1 Candidatus Brocadiales bacterium
GTCGGCGGCGCTGAAGTCATATCTCACGTAGCCACCAGCGTCCAGGATTATGACCAATTTTCGCCAGCCAGTATCTAGTATGGCCCTCGGTGTGAGAACCTTCTCCTTCTCAAAACCCCTGTAGGTGCTGATGGCGATGTTTTCTCCAATGCGCCTGCCAAAGAGGACGCTGGCAAGGAACCATTTGAAGACCTCATCTTCCTTGCCGCTATCAAGGTCTATGCCTAACTCCTCTGAGTATAGCTGGCCAAAACTATTAATTATATCTGAGACGTCTGCCATTTTTGTATGAGAACGGACGAATTTTAGACAGCAAAATGTTTGATGTCAAGGGCCTAAAAATTAAAAAAAAAACCCTCTTTTATGAGGGGTATCTTGCCACAAGTTTAGCAGTACTACCTCTAGGTCGTTGGCTTTGGGCGGTAGAATTTGCCGGTAATGTCCTTCCAGGTGATATGATAGTAGCATTTTACGGCGCAGCCAATCAGTATAAGGGCATAGAGCCCACCGATCCAATACAGGCTGATGCCGTACTTTACCACGGCTAGCCAACCCAGGCTTAAGAAGATGGCTATCAGCAGTATTAAGCCACCATACCTATATGGGCTAACCATATACCACCTTTTCAGGAAATATCCGAGCCCCAGCAAGACAGCTACCGCAGCGATGACCGTGTAGAGATTCATATAAGATGTAATGGTCTCTAACATAGTTCGCCCTTTTTAAAATTGAGTTCCCGGAAAACCTCTATCAATAAATCTAACTGTGCAAATGTGCAATGTCAAGCGCAAACTGTGCAAATGTGCAATATACGGGTAAAAAAATTTAGGGGCCTTTATTCATGCTCAAGTCTATAGCTGTTAAAGACTTGCGGATGGTCGATAAATATTCTCAGTAACCGCCTGGTGCTTGAGGGGATCTTCCTGCGACCCGATAGCCACTGCATTACCGAGGACATGCTGCGGCCAAATATGCTGGCCACGTTGGCCCAGGTAAGGTTGTATTTCTCTTTAAATCGCCTTAAAAGCTGTCTTTGGTTCATAATCCTTCTCCCTAGCATCATAAATATTTTATGCCAAGTGTCTGCGTGGTGTCAAGGAAATTTAGATGTTCGTCTTTTAGGTGAACAGGGCATGTCTCGTCGCTACAACACCTATACGGGATAAGCTATGCAATTACAACGTCTTGTATTAAACGGTAAGGCAGGCGTCCCTGTCTTTCAAAATTGCAGGATGACGGGCCCTATGGTACCCCACTAAACACAGAGTGGGTCGTCTAAGGTATACCGCTACGGTAAGATTTTATGTGCAGTTGGGTTTCTCACAGACGTGCTGGTTTTACACCTTAACAAACCTTTTACCCGATAGCTGCTTTACCAGCTTCCGTATCTCCAGGATCATGAGGGTACTGGCAACGTTGGAGGCAGGTAGCCGGGACTCCTCGGTTATTTCGTCAATAGTCTTAGGTTGGCTGCTTAGCAGAGAAAAAATCTTCTTTTCTTGAGAGTTGAGTACTAGGCTTCTGGGGTCCTGAACTTCCTCCTTCTCCTCTATTTTCAGGGTATCCGCTAGTGGACCGAGCTCTTCGATTATGTCGTTTGCATCCTCAACCAGCTTTGCACCCTCTTTTAATAGCCGATGGGTGCCACGGCTGTAGGGGCTATCAACTTGACCCGGTACGGCGAAGACCTCCTTGCCCTGTTCCAATGCCCAGTGAGCAGTGATTAGTGCGCCACTCCTCAGACTCGCCTCCACCACTACCACACCCAGTGAGAGCCCGCTTATGAGACGATTACGCGGTGGAAAGTTTTTGTCGCTGGGAGGGGTGAGCATAGGTAGCTCCGACACCACTGCCCCCTGGCAGCTCAAGCGCTCTGCCAGCTCCCTATTGTCCCCGGGGTATACCCGTCCCAGGCCGCAGCCCATTACAGCGATGGTTCTAGTGCCTACGTCCAGTGCCCCCTGGTGTGCAGCCGTATCAATCCCCCTAGCCAAGCCGCTTACGATGGTAAAGCCCGCCTGACCAAGCAACCTTGCTAGTCTCTTAGACTGAGACTGACCGTAGTAGGAGCACCTCCTTGAGCCCACGACGGCCATGGATAGTATGTCGCTCGGGTTTATTTTGCCCTTTATGTATAAGACAAGAGGGGGGTCGTAGATGGCCCGTAGATTATGTGGGTAATCTTCGTGGGTGTAGGGGACAATGTTGACACCGTGCTCCTGGGCAAGAGCCAACTCCCTGTCTATATTTACGCTGTCTTTGGAGTGTGTTACCTCATATGCCAGCTTAGTGCCTATTCCCGGTACGCATTCTAGATCCGTTTTCGGTGCGTTGAGTATAGCCGAGGCAGAGCCAAACCGCTCAAGCAGCATACGGTACGTCGTGGTGCCTATCCCCTTGGTGAGGCTCAGGTGTAAGAGTGCCTTCGATTCCTCATTCACCGGCCAAGACCTCTTTTACAACATCAATATCAACCTCTTTAAGAGTTACTTTACCTATCTTGACGGGCAACACGAAGTTCAGCCTTCCTGCCACGGCCTTCTTATCGCGATATAGAAAATCAAGCAACCCCTCTGTGTCTTGTCTATAATAAGTGGGTGCGCCGGCTCTTTGTAGGAGTTGTCTCTGTTGCTCTAAAACCTTTTCATCTGCCATGCCCAGTCGCACGGCTATGCTGGTGGCCAGCATCATCCCTATTGCCACTGCCTCCCCGTGGCGGTGGCCCTTGTATTCGCCCA
>JBHICS010000246.1:0-2713 GCA_046759685.1 Candidatus Brocadiales bacterium
GGCCAGTGCCGGACACATACCCAGAAGTGCTACAAAGAGAGGGTTATGTGCCAATAGACCCTTTGTAAACTCCTCTCTTACCGTGTGCTCTTTGTTCATAGCCTTTTAGTTGCCTCCATTGCGGCCTCGTAAACAGACCTCAAAGGCACTGCATTTCTCTCTGCAATAAGCCTGCAGTCCTCGTACTCGGGCGATATATTTTTTATCTGGCCATTAAACCTACCGACCTTTATCTTTATGGGTCCGTAGCGTGTCTCAACCTCTGTAAAGCTGCGGCTTAAGACCTTCCTTGATGTCTTATAACATCTTACCCCAAAAGTGGTGGTCTCCTGGAAAAGGACCTTCTCCACGGCCTCCTTGGCCCCCTCGGGGACTATCGCTGTGAGCAGTATCCCGGGCCTGTTCTTCTTCATCTGGATAGCCGTGGTATATACATCTACAGCGCCAGCCTTCAACAGCTTATCCGTCGCATATCCACACATCTCCCCCGTCATATCATCAATATTCGTCTCTAGGACCCAGACCTCATCGTTTCGGACGACCGGGGAGAGGTCCCCCAACAGCACCCTCAACAGATTGGGTGTCTCAGGGTTATCTCTAGAGCCGGCTCCGTAGCCCGTGGCCTCCAGGGAGATATCGGGACATGATTCTGTACACTTCCCCAAAGTGGTCAAGATGGCTGCACCAGTGGGCGTGGTCAGCTCATGCCCCCTACTGGCAGGGCCGGAAACCAGCCTCTGACCACGCAGTAGTTCAAGGGTAATAGGGGCTGGCACTGGAAGCCTGCCGTGTTCACAGTCTACAAAGCCAGAGCCTGTTGGCAGCGGAGAGAAGAATATATCCTCTACGCCAAGTTTGTTGAAGGCCGCTATAGCGCCTACCACGTCCAAAATGGTATCTAGTGCACCTATCTCGTGAAAGTGGACGTCATCCAACGTGGTGTTATGCACCTTTGCCTCGGCTTCTCCCAGGCGTTTCAAAATACTTAGGCTATCAGTTATTATTTTTTCGGAAAGGCCAGATTCTTTAACGGGCGTGCACAGTTCCCTGAAACTTAGATACCTTCCCGTCCCATTGCTGCCCTGTTCAGGGAGGACGTCAAATTTAGTACCTGCTATCCCTGTCCTTAAGACCTTCTTAAACGATATACTATGCGGGGATAAGGAGAGCTTCTTAAGTTCCTGGGCAAGGAGGCCGCTATCCAGGCCAGCATCCACCAGCGAGCCCAAAATCATGTCGCCACTTGCCCCAGAGAAACAGTCAAAATACGCTATCCGCACTCTTTTTACACCCTTCTGGGGAAAGTTTTAGGTGTTAAAATAGGTTTAAATCCTAGCATAAAACCCATATAAAGTCAAAAGCCTTTTTGTTGACTTGCTGTGCCGTTAAAATATAATGCAACACGTAAGAATTAATACTCTGAAAGGGACTTACGACTTATGAGGATAGGCATCCTGGGGGGCAGCTTTAACCCCATCCACATTGGACACCTTATCATCGCGGAGGAGGTCTACTACAGGCACGGGCTCTCAAAAGTGCTGTTTGTACCAACAGGGCAGCCTCCCCATAAGAGTATGGATGACCTGGCAGATGCCCAACATCGCTGCGAGATGGTCGACATTGCCATAAAGGGCAACGAGCACTTTGAGACCTCAGACGTAGAGGTTACACGAGAGGGTAAGTCGTATACCGTTGACACCATAGAGGTTGTTCTGGAACGCTACGGAAGGGACTCAGACCCGCATCTCATAATAGGCATGGACACCGTACACGAACTACCCACATGGAAGGACATCAAAAGGCTCTCCACACTATGCCGCATCGTCGTGGTAAACCGTCCTGGAAGCACCATGAATAAGCTGAACCAACTCATCCCAATACTGGGAGAAGAAAAGGTGCAGGAAATGAAACGTATTCAGGTAGAAATCCCACCTATCGGCATATCATCTACGGAGATAAGAAAAAGGCTAAGAAACGGCCTTCAGATAAGATACCTGGTGCCCAGGGACGTGGAATTATACATAAACCGGCATGGTCTTTATAGACCTTGATGTGTGATTTGTAATGGCGAGTGTGTAGGCAGGTATGGCTTAAATATAAAATATTAACCCACCATTTTCTCAAGAAACTCCTTTGCCCTTATGACGTCCTCGATGCGTCCCTCCCCCGCCTCTCTCTTTATTATGAAGTATCCATCATAACCAATCTCGCATAGGGCAAGCACATAGTCCTTAAAGGGTACTATTCCCTCACCCGGCACTGTTTCAGCATAGCCCCTCTCACCCTTGAGTATATCCCTGGCATATGCATGCACTATGTGGTTGCCCAACTCGTACACGCCCTTAACCGGGTCCAGTCCCAGGGGTATTAAAGCTGAAGGGTCACAACACGCCTTGATACCCTGAGTCTTGAGAGAGTCTAGGAATTTCTTTAAATCGGCGGGTGTAGACTCTCCTACGTGTGCGGCGAGATATATCTCATACCTCTCGGCTCGTGTTCCTATTTCATTTAAGACATCCTGAAGCCTGGCCCACTCCCTATCCTTTTCATCTGCAGGAACTCGTCCTATCCTGGTTGTGATTACCCTCGCCTTCAGGTCTATGGCCAGTCCTATAAGTTGCTCGGTCCTCTCAAATAGCTGCTCCGCCACATCTTCATCAGAGAAACCCCGTCCAAAATCACCGCCTAGAGCACTGACCTCCATACCTAAGGA
>JBHICS010000247.1:0-2711 GCA_046759685.1 Candidatus Brocadiales bacterium
TCGCCTTCGAACTGACTCTTTCTCTCGGCGATTTCCTTTATGATATTCCTCTCGGTCATCCCCTTAAAGAGTGCCCGTGCCCTCTCGTTGGAGACCTTGCTGTGGCCGTAGAAATTGTCTTCAGCAAACATCAGGCCCTTGTAGTCTGTGGCCTGCATCTCAGCCAGGACGTCTTCGACGGGCCGTTCCCTGTATTTTTGGCCCTGGAAGATGGGTACGGCGCAGAAGTCACATCTGTTGGGACACCCGCGGGTGGTTATTATGGAAGAAAATTTGTAGCCGTATTTTCTCTTGAGGAGTTCCCTGTCCGGGTAGATATCCTTTAGCTTGTTAAGTTGGGTAAGGCCACCGAAATATTGTTTCTTTAATTGGCCTTTTTCCGCGTCGCGTATCAGGTCTGCCCAAACACTCTCTGCCTCACCCACCATAGCGGCATCTGCATAAGTGGCCACCTCGTCTGGGATGGTTGAGGCGTGGGAACCGCCAATCACAACCGGTATATTGTGCCTCTTGCAGGCGCGGGCGATGTCATACGCCCTTGGGGCCTGATAGGAGACGGCGGTTATGCCGACCAGCTTCACATCGGTAGTGTCGAATTTCAGCTCCTCTGTCTTAGGGTCGACAGACCACTCGATGCACTCGTCTATTACATCCACCTCCCAGTCTCTGGGCGTAAGCGCCGCAACATAGCCCAGATTCAGGGGCATCTGCACCAATACAGAGATATTCTCCTCTCCAAAATGGTTCTCGGGGTGCGGGTTTATAAGAACGAGTTTCTTCATATCTCTCCCTTACACTGATGGCAGGGTATAAGTACACCGGTGATTATCTGCCCAGGATGCTTTCAAGGTATTTATTCCACACGGTATCTGATTTTTTATACGCCTTTATGGCCCAAGCACCGGTCTTTATGGCGACAAACCGCCCGATAATTACTTCTCAACATAGTATAAAAATCCTGACCACATTTGCTTGCCAAAAAACGCAATTTGTTGTTAATATTTACTTATAGGCGTTAAAATGCATGCAGTACGCTTACAAGATGTAGTTGCCCACTCCGGCCAAAACGTTATTAGGGAGATGAGAGATGTCTGTAGAAAGACCTAAAGTAATAAGGATTTACGGAAAGGTCTGCACGGTTTCTGACCGCACTGAACCGCTGAAAGACTCCAAGGCATGGCTTGAGAAGGACGACGGCCTGGTAGTCGCCTGGCCGAACCTTCCGAGTGGCCGGTACGAGTTTTTAGTACCGGCCGGCAAGTACAGGCTGTGCGCCCAGAAAGACGGCGAATACGGGCCCCACAGGGAGCCTGGTGAGGACTTTCAGGAAGATACAGAGAAAGACATCTGCCTGGAAAAGGGCATTAGCATGTAATAGGTCGCACTGTATCTTCTACCAATATAACCTGTGCCCTGCCGCCAGTTTTGTAGGGTGCGTCTTGACGCACCAGTACATCCACAGAGAAGGGATTGTGTTCGTGCCGAAAATAGTTTAAAATTGTGTCTGTAATATAAACCTTTCAAAAGGTAGGAGGTAGACACAAGCGATGTCATTAATCACCAAAGACATGATCATAAACGAAGTTACCATGAAGTACCCTAACACACTCAAGGTATTTGCGCAGTTCAAGGTGGACTCCTGTTGCGGCGGGGCTTGCTCTATAGAGACAACCGCCAAGGCCGACGGGGCAGACGTGGACAAACTCCTCGAGGCCCTCAACAAGGTAGTTGCCGAGACCGTTTAGAGTAACCACGCACTTTAAACAAGCAAATTCGCCTTTAACGGACCAAGACATGCGCTACATCTGTTGATGTAGCATAGCTTGATCAAATAAAATGGATCTTTAGGCCATATTCTTGTATCCTCCCCTTAGAGGCACAACATGCTTGCCAAGGTCCAGAGCACCGCTGTCTATGGCATAGACGCCTACGTGCTGGAGATAGAGGTGTGCGTCAGCCGGGGGGCACTTCCCACCACCATAATAGTAGGACTCCCCGACCAGGCAGTTAAGGAGAGTCGCGACCGGGTAAAGGCCGCTCTCATCAACAGTGGCTACCGGTTTCCCATGGACCACATAACTATTAACCTCGCCCCCGCCGGCCGAAAGAAGGAAGGTCCCGCATTTGAGCTTCCCATCGCCGTTGGTCTTCTATTGGCCAGCCGACAGATTGAGTCACAAAAGTTAAAGGACTATCTCATAGTTGGAGAACTGGCCCTTGACGGCCGTGTGAGAGCCATAAAGGGGTGTCTGTCCATGGCGATGAAGGCCAAGGAGGAAGGCTACATGGGTATCGTCCTTCCCAGTGCAAACGCACCGGAGGCGGCTGTGGTAGAGGGGCTGGATGTTATATCCGTAACCAGCCTCTCCGACACGATAGGCTACCTAAGCGCGCAACTAGAGATAAAACCCCTAAAACTCAGCCTGGAAGAGGTCTTCGAGAGGTCGGCCTCCTATGACATGGACTTTGTCGATGTAAAGGGCCAGGAACATGCAAAGAGGGCACTCTTAGTCGCCGCCGCTGGGGGGCATAATGTGTTGATGATAGGGCCACCGGGTGGTGGCAAGACCATGTTGGCCCAGCGGCTGCCCACTATTCTCCCAAAGCTCCTACCGCAGGAATCACTTGAGACCACCAGAGTCTACAGTGTCTGCGGCTTCCTTGACCAGGGCCACTCCCTGGTGGCCACAAGGCCGTTCCGCACACCGCAT
>JBHICS010000248.1:0-2700 GCA_046759685.1 Candidatus Brocadiales bacterium
GTCCTTGCCATCTACTCCCTTAATGCGGTGGGCGGTATAAGCGAACTGAAGCTGCAGATTGCACAGATGGATGGGGGAACTGGTGCTACAATGAATCTTTTCCCCCCGTTGGATATGGGTGGTGAAGCGGGGTTTTTGGGCTCTCCGCTATTTATGTTTATAATATTCATTACGGTGATGTGGTGGTCTTCTCACAATGCGGACGGTGGTGGTTACATCATCCAGAGGATGCTTGCGGCCAAGAGTGAGGGGCACTCCCTTGTAGGTACGTTGTGGTTTAATCTTGCACACTATGCATTGAGGCCGTGGCCATGGATCATTGTAGCACTGGCCTCGATGGTGACATTTCCCCATATCTCACAGGAACACAGCAAGGAGGCGTATCCGGCGGCGATAAACGCATTCCTGCCACACGGCCTGAAGGGGTTGCTGGTGGCGTCTTTCCTGGCGGCGTTTATGTCAACTATTGATACCCATATAAACTGGGGCACCAGTTATTTTATAAACGACATATACAAAAGATTTATCAGGAAATCGTCATCTGAGCGGCACTACGTGCTTGTATCTAGGATAACGGCAGTAGTGCTTATGGCAATTGCAGGGCTGGTGGCGTCGAGGATGGAGTCTATTACCGCAGCTTGGGAATTTCTTATACCAATGTCGGCGGGCATTGGCCTAGTGCTTATACTGAGGTGGTTCTGGTGGAGGATAAATGCCTGGTCCGAGATATCAGCGCTTATTGCCTCTATGGTCATAAACGTACCACTTGTGATGAATGGTGTGGGTGTACAGCATAGGTTGATGGTCATCGTGCCGTTCTCCATAATGGTATGGATGTTGGCGACGTTCCTTACAGAACCTGTTCCCAAAGAGAAACTTATGGAATTTTACTCGAGGGTAAGGCCTGGCGGCATCTGGGGGCCGGTAAAGGAGGAACTGCCTCACATAAAGAGAGGTGTACTGGGATGGGGGTTGTTGGTAGAATGGTTCTGCGGTGTGGCGCTTATATATGGCTCCACGTTTGGTATAGGCAAGCTTATATTTCATGAGTACGGCCATGGCGCTATTCTCCTGGGTATAGCGGCCGTAGGTGGCGGTGTAATAGCATACAGGTTAACAAGGAAGGAGGCCTTTGGGTGAGGGGAGATTTAACCCTTGGTGCCAGCTACTTCGGTTCCAAGCACCTGGAACATGTAAAGCGTGATATGGAGAAGATTGCTGAGACGGGGTGCAACATGGTGGTCCACACCATGAGCGAAGAGGATATGACGTACTACCCCGAGACCATGGTGAAGATAGTAAAGGCCTCCAAGGAGGCAGGTCTTCAGGTGTTTCTTGACCCTTGGGGTGTTGGGAGGGTTTTTGGTGGCGAGGCATTTTCTAACTTTGTCAGCATGAACTCTCGTGAGCGTCAGCGCATGGAGCTGCCAGAGGGTGAGCTGTGGGCAGATAAGGCCTGTCTTAACTCCGCAACCTTTAGAAAGATGATGGAGGCGTGGGTAGAACTTGCGGGCTATTCTAATGCGCACGGTGTTTTTTGGGATGAGCCCCACTTGTACTACGGGGAGCTTGCCCCCCTGTTTGGAAAGAAAAGGGACGTGTGGGGTTGCTCATGCGATGTGTGTAAGAGGTTGTTCCGTGAAAAGTTTGGCTATGAGATGATGGGACAATTTGCCGACGATACTATGAGGTTCAGGCAGGCGACAATACTTGGCTTTGTCGAGTCCTTATGCGAGCTGGCGGTGAGTAAGGGGTTGATAAATGCCCTCTGTGTATTCCCCACTCACGACCCAAGGTTTGGTATATACCAGTGGGAGAAGGCGCTTGAGAATAAGTACCTGAGTATCTTTGGGAGCGACCCTTACTGGCTGGCGTTTGATAGGGAGATGGAGGGGTTTGTGCGTAGTGTTTCACGTGAAGTGGTGGCACTGTGTAAGAAGTATGAGAAGGAGCCGCAGATATGGATTCAGGGGTTTCGTGTGCCATCCGGTAGGGAGGATGAGGTCAAGAGGGCCATCGACGTCGCCCATGAGGAGGGAGTGCGGAATATTGCTGTATGGTCCTTCGGCGGAAGCGAATGTATGAGTTATCTACGGTCGGAGCGTCCAGAAGAGGTCTGGAAGAAGGTTTCAGACACCTTTACTGAACTGAGGAGCAAGTGATGTGGATACGTATATAAGGGGATTAGGTGAAAAGGTCCTGGACGGGGCTGCGCTTACCAGGGATGAAGCCCTTTTTGTTCATAATATAAGTCTAAAGAGCGATACCATATACGACCTCCTCTATTGGGCCAATAAAATAAGACAGAGGTTTTTGGGGAGCGATATCAGCTGCTGCGCCCTTGTGAGTGCAAAGCAGGGTAAATGCCCTGAAGATTGCTGCTTCTGTGCACAGTCTGTACGGTTTGACACAACCGTAGAGGAGTTCCCCCTTATGGAGAGGGAGGGCCTCGGAAAGGCTGTGGGTGGGGCGTCAGGGTCTGGTGCCGGTTCCCTTGGAATCGTTACAAGCGGCAGGGAGTTGAGCGATAGCGATTTGGCCAAGCTGTGTGAAAGGCTGAGGGGTGTAAACGGCACGAACGGTGTACACATACATGCATCACTGGGACTCCTGTCGCCTAAAGGTGCCAGAGAGCTAAAGGGTAGCGGTGTAAGGCGTATAAACCATAATCTTGAGACCTCGGAAAGATTTTTCCCAAGA
>JBHICS010000249.1:0-2660 GCA_046759685.1 Candidatus Brocadiales bacterium
CGAGGAGGCCATTGAATATTATGACAAGGCAATCTACGCTGACCCTGGTTTTGCACATGCGTGGAACAACAAGGGTAACGCCCTAAGCATATTAAAAAGGTACAGCGAGGCAATAGGGTGTTTTGGCAAGGCATTGGAAATGAACCCAAATGATGTCCACGCTTTGAGCGGAAGGGCAAACGCCTTAACTCAGTTGAACAGACACAATGAGGCCCTAGAATCCATAAACAAGGCATTGGCAGTTGACCCAAAACATGACTACATATGGTTCAACAAGGCAAACATCTTGGCTCAGACTAACAGGCATGAGGAGGCCCTGGAAGCCTATGACAAGGCAATAGACATAAACCCAGACTTTGTCAACGCCATGTTGGGTAAAGGAAGTACCTTGACCAAACTAGAAAGACACGATGAGGCCCTCAGGTGTTATGATATGGCCATAGATGTTGCAGGCCCAGAAGTCATCGCAGCATTTTATGATAAGGCCACCCTGCTAAACAAACTAGAGAGACACGAGGAGGCACTGGCGCATTATGATATGGTGACCCAGATGGAACCTTTGTTTGAAGATGCATGGCACGAAAAGGTGCACATACTAGAGAAATTGGGCCGGCAAGAAGAAGCCCAGGAGTGTCTCAAAGAGTACAGGGAGATCTCAGAAAACCCCAAGGGTTGCTGCGGGCGTTAAGCTACAAAGAGTCTATTAAGTTATCTTGATACCTTTATTATGTTTGCAGGAGTAATGATGATATTTAAAGAAAATTGGCGCGGTTTCGGGCCAATGCTAACGAGCTTCATCCTGGTAAGCTACATATGCGGTTTGACATACCAGCCTGTATCGGATTGGTTCGGATGCCAAACTGTCTGTGCGGGGGAAGCAGAGGCGTGGCTACTGCAAGGTAATGATTTTGTTCAGCGCGGCAATCTACAGGACGCGGTAGATTGTTACAGCAAGGCCATTGAGCATAAGCCAAAATACGTTGACGCATGGAATAGTAAGGGGAACGCACTATATGGCCTGCACAGGTATAAAGAGGCCCTCAAGTGTTACAACAAGGCCCTTGAAATAGACCCAAAATATGCCTTCGCCTGGAATGGCAAGGGCAACGTAATGGACAGCTTTGACAGGCATGAAGAAGCAATAAGGTTTTATGATAAGGCCCTTGAGATCGACCCTTTGTATGGAAACGCCTGGTACAATAAGGGACAGGTACTCGATAGTCTAAGTAGATACAAAGAGGCTATGGAGTGTTATGATAAGGCCCTTGAGTTTAATCCCGGCTCCGCCACTATATGGTACGACAAAGGAAATGTCTTCATTCAATTAAAGGACTATACCAGCGCTCTAGTATGCTATAAAAGGGCGTTGGAGATAAATCCGATGTTTGCCGCTGCCTGGAACAACGCAGGAGCCGCCCTCACAGGACTTGGGAGATATGAGGAGGCAGTAGAAAGCTACGACGAAGCACTGAAAATAAGCCCAAGTTATAAGAGTGCATGGAAGAATAGAGGAGTGGTTCTGGAGAAGCTGGGCCGTCACGAAGAAGCAGAGGACAGTTTTATTAAGGCCTTCGGCGAGTGAGTCGACACCCACCGATGGAGCAATTACGAAGGGTCTTTTGCGCAGCGGAAGCCGACCGCCTTGTTGTGTACGTTTGGCAGCTCTGACTTCCTAGAAGTACTTCTAAGAAGAAAACCCCTGCCAAAGCGTGAGCCACCACGAAGGACCTTTCTTAATCCCTTCTCTGGTCCTTTTGGGCTGCTGGATGGGCTGGTTTGATAGTAAAAAGGGTGATACCAGTCGGCAACCCACTCTGATACGCTCCCAGCCATGTCGTAGCACCCGTATGGACTATTACCCTCCTCGTAACTTCCAACAGGCTTGGCATCTCCACCTATGTTGCACTTACGGGGGTCCCAGAAGTTCCCCCAAGGCCACCTATTGCCATTTGTGCCCCTGGCGGCCTTCTCCCACTCCGCCTCCGTAGGCAGCCGCTTACCCGCCCAGGCAGCGTATGCGTAGGCATCAAACCAATCTATCCTGGTCACCGGAAACTCAGGGTTATTATAATAAGGGTCTTCCCACTCCCTTGGGGTGTGGTCCTTTCCCACGGGTTCATCTCTGTGGCATTTGCTGTGGTCACCGGTTTTCTTTATATATTCCAGAAATTCATAATACTGGGCATTGGTTACCTCGTATCGGTCTATGTAAAAGGCTGGTAGATACACGAAATGCATGGGCATAGAATCATCCCTCTGATCCTCTATTCCCATAGTAAATTCACCAGCATTGATGAGAACCATGTCCCACTTGTCACGCTTCTCAGCCAGGACCTTTTGCATAAGCTCGTCCCGCGGCTCCAGAGTGTCCTGATGTTTCTTCCTTGCAGCCAAGGTCTTCTCCATAATAGTAATATACGAAAGGACCTCCGTGAAGTCCTCTTCTTCAGGCGCTAATGTGATGTATTTTCTCAGGTGCTCTACAGCCTCTTCCAGCTTGCCCAGCTTGCTATAGGCCCATCCCATATTGTGTTGTAGTTCAGGGAGATTGGGGCGCAGTGCCTCTGCCTTTAGGTATTCTTCAATTGCCATGTCATAATCCCGCTGGTCGCTTAGTTTGTTTCCTTCTTTATAGTGCTCTAATGCCAAGAGCATTTTGC
>JBHICS010000250.1:0-2649 GCA_046759685.1 Candidatus Brocadiales bacterium
CAGGTGGTATGATGGCCATTCTAGGTCTAACAGACAAAGACGTAGAGGCCGTCTGCAAAGATGCCTCAGTGCATGGGACAGTCTGTGCTGCCAACTATAACTGTCCGGGCCAGGTAGTAATCTCTGGAGAGAAGAAGGCCTTGGAGGAGGCAGCAGAGCTTGCAAAGAGTAAGGGTGCAAAGGCCGTCCCGCTTAAGGTAAGCGGCGGCTTCCATTCCCATCTTATGACCGCGGCCCAGGCCAGGCTAGCACCAGAACTTGAAAGACTCCATGTCAACAGGGCAAATATGCCCGTGGTAGCTAATGTAAACGCTGAGTACGTTAGGGAGCCTGAAGAGATTAGGAGTGCGCTTATCGCCCAGATTACTAGTCCTGTCTGCTGGACCCAGTCGATGGAAAATCTTCTTAGAGACGGCGTAAACGAGTTTTACGAGATTGGTCCAGGAAAGGTGCTGGGCGGGTTACTACGGAGGATAGACCCGGATAAACGGGTCAAAAATATAGAGACTGTGCGCTCCCTGGATGTCGTATTGAGTCAGTGATTGTGCAGATACTCTTGACATCCTCATTTACATTGAGTATAGTATTGGCTTTCAAAAGGCGAACTTCCACTTAAATAATTTGGTCTAAGGAGGGTTATGGCGTGCCATCCGTGGGAGAGAGAGTTGTTGAATTGGTGAGTAAGCAGATGGGGGTAAACACCCAGCAAATTACTCCGCAAACATCCTTTGTTAACGACCTTGGAGCTGACTCCCTTGACACCGTTGAACTCGTTATGGCTTTCGAAGATGCCTTCGATATGAACATTCCTGATGAGGATGCCGAAAAGATACAGACGGTCGGGGATGCAATTAATTACATAGAAAAGCGAGCAAAATAGATGCGGGGGAAAAGGGTAGTAATAACCGGTCTAGGTACGGTTACCCCCCTAGGTAACGATAAAAAAACATTCTGGTCGGCTGTCTGCCAAGGAAAAAGTGGCATAAAACCCATTAAGGGTTTTGATACTACAGGTTTTGACGTTCACTTTGCTGGTGAGGTACAGGATTTTGACCCCAGCCACTGGTTCGACCAGAAACAGGTCCGCAGATTAGACCCCTTCGTGCAGTATGCCTTCGCCACCTCCAGGATGGCAGTAGATGATTCCGGGCTCGACTTCACAAAAGAAGACCCAAATAGGATAGGTGTCATCTTGGGTTCAGGCATGGGCGGTCTCCATGAACTCGAGGCCCAGCACACTGTTCTACTCAAGCGAGGCCCCTCGCGAATCTCCCCATTTATGATTACAAAGCTTATGATAAATGCGGCGTCGGCCCATGTGGCCATACACTACGGGCTCCGGGGGCCAAACCTGGGAGTGGTTAGCGCCTGCGCTACTGCGGCCCACGCCATAGGAGAAGCCTTTAGGCTCCTGCAGAGGGCAGAGGTAGATGTGGTCATTTCCGGGGGGAGCGAGGCCGTGATAACCCCGCTTGGGGTGGCTGCCTTTAGCTCTATGAAGGCCCTTTCGACCAGGAACAGTGACCCGCAATTGGCCTCAAGGCCCTTTGACAATGAGCGCGACGGCTTTGTGCTGGCAGAGGGGGCGGGTGTAGTGATACTTGAAGAGCTAGAGCATGCAAGAAAGAGAGGAGCGCCAATATACGCAGAGGTCTTAGGCTATGGCCTCAGTTCCGACGGCTCTCACATGGCGGCACCCGAACCGAGCGGTAGGGGGGCGATCTTTGCAATGGAATGTGCGCTACATGATGCGCAGTGTACGTCTGAAGATATATCATATACAAATGCCCACGCCACATCCACACCGCTGGGGGACGAGATAGAGGCAACGGCCATAAGTAAGGTCTTTAATAACTGTTCAAAGAAGGTTCCTGTAAGCTCCACAAAGTCAATGATGGGCCATCTGCTTGGCGCAGCGGGGGGTGTGGAACTCGCAGTTTGCGCCCTGGCTATCCAAGAGGGTGTCATACCGCCTACGATTAACTATGAAAATCCTGACCCGGACTGTTGTGGACTAGACTTTGTGCCTAACAATGCTAGGGAGGAGAAGGTCGATATAGCCGTGTCCAACTCGTTTGGTTTTGGTGGGCACAACGTTACTCTGATAATAGGCAGGTACAATAAATAGGCTAGCCAGCCCCTTGCTTGAGGGCAATATGCCTCTTCCAGTTCTCGTCGTCACGACTGGGAAAATCTCTGCGATAGTGCACGCCCCTTGTCTCTTTTCGTTCCTGGGCGCTGTCTGTGATGAGTCCAGAGAGAAGTAGCATATTTTGTAGCTCCCATCCGTGAGGGGAGTGAAACTCTTTATCCATTACATATTCAGACCAATGCCCTATCTCTTCAGCCGCATCCCTAAGGTGTTTCGCATCTCTCTCAACCCCTACGTCTCTCCACATAAGGCTCTTCAGCGCATACCTTATGTCACCAAGATTAAGCCCCCTGTGCCTCTTTGCCCCTGTCTTTATTTTTAGGGGATGGGCCTGCGCCTTGCGTTGTTTCTCCTGAGTATATCTGCTATCTCTTTGCCCGCCTTGTAGCCGTATACAAGACACTCAAGGAGGGAGTTGCTACCCAAGCGGTTTGCGCCATGGAGTCCTGTTGAGGCTGTCTCGCCGCAGGCATATAGATGTTCAATATCTGTACGGC
>JBHICS010000251.1:0-2646 GCA_046759685.1 Candidatus Brocadiales bacterium
CTAATCTCTGAGATGAAAGCGGTGCGAAAGCAGATCAAAGACTATGCAGAAAAACTGCGTGCACTTGATATGGAGATGGAGGAGATACTGATAAGGATACCCAACATCCCTGCTGAGGATGTTCCGCCAGGTGAGGATGAATCTGCAAATGTGGTAGTGCGGTCTTGGGGTAAGATGCGGAAGTTTAATATAACACCTAAACCTCACTGGGAACTGGGCGCGGCCCTGGGCATCTTGGACATTGAGCGGGGGGCGAAGGTCTCCGGTACGGGTTTTCCTCTACTTAAGGGCCTTGGGGCAAGACTGGAAAGGGCTCTCTTAAATTTTATGCTTGACCTGCACACGAGTAAGCATGGCTACAAAGAGGTCTTCCCCCCGTTTCTGGTAAACAGGGCCTCTATGACAGGGACGGGACAATTGCCAAAACTTGAGGGCGATATGTACAGAACGACAGAGGACGACCTGTTTCTTATACCAACGGCCGAGGTACCGGTTACCAATATCCACAGGGACGAGATTTTGACCCACAAGGACATCCCTCTGTATTATGCGGCCTATACGGCCTGCTTTAGGCGTGAGGCGGGTGCCCATGGTAAGGATACGCGGGGCATAATCCGTGTACACCAGTTTGATAAGGTTGAACTGGTGAAGTTTGTAAGGCCAGAGACATCTTGGGACGAGCTTGAGTCACTATTGAGGGACGCAGAGACGGTGATGCAACTATTGGAAATCCCCCACAGGGTATCGAAGCTCTGCGCGGGAGAATTGAGTTTTGCCGCCAGTAAGTGTTATGACATAGAGGCGTGGGCCCCGGGGACGAAGCGCTGGCTCGAGGTGTCTTCATGCGGTAACTTTACCGACTTTCAGGCACGACGAGCAAATATACGCTTCAGGGATGAGCAAGGTAAGGTCCAATTCGTCCACACACTAAACGGCTCTGGTGTGGCGCTGCCCAGGACGATGATAGCTCTACTTGAGAACTATCAGCAGGCCGACGGCTCTGTAGTTATTCCCGATGCGCTACGAAACTATATGGGCGGCATAGACGTAATAAGACCGTAGTGGCGGGTTTTTCCTGCCTTTGCTTGTTTACGGGTAAGGACCGCAGTATGGGCATCCGCCTTAGGCGGATGCCCATACTCCTTTACAGAGACCTTATATTAGGATGAGGATAAACATAGAGAGAGAGATGAACGCACCAAAGAAGATATACGTTATTTTGGCCTTTCATGCACATCAGCCCATTAGGGATATTCCCAATAAATTGATAGCGGCCATCGGTGGCGCGGAGCTATCGGGTGTTATTGCCGGTACGGATGACATTTCCTGGCGTGAGAACGACAGAGAGAATGTGTACAAAAAACTTATCCAGTTCTCACGCACAATGAAGATACCGGTTACATTGAGTGCAACTAATGAGCTGCTCTTTCAAATAAGAAAGTCTATGCCGGAGACGTATGAGGCACTGAAGGGCGCGTATAAAAACAAGGAAATCTTTCCCCTCTACACCTTTGCCCACCATACCCATATGGTACTTATCCATCCTGATGAGATTGTAGATGAGATAAAGCTCAACAGGGAGTTCCTTCATTACATAATGGGCGTACCCCATCCAAGGTTCCGCGGTGTTTTTCCTACAGAGGCCGCGCTGGATGGGGATAAGCTAGTAGGCATAACCCAGGCCAAGATCAGCTTCGTGGTGTCTCCTCAGCTTGATCCCTCGATTACTATATACACGATGGAGGGTTCGGGTGATATGAAATCATTTCCATTCTGGATAAAGTCCGAACTTCTAGCCGTTCCAAGGCATTTTTCCGTGTCACAAGGAATCCTTAAACCACTTATGCAGGCAAACCCTGACGTTGCAAGGGCACATGGCTATCCCCTGGGAGAACTACCGGTTTTTCCAGAGGAGTATTCAGGGAAGGATAAGGCACCTTTCCCTATAGAAAAGGATGACATAGCCAGGAGCTATACTGAGGTGCTGAAGAAGGCCCTGGAGGAAACTCCCGACAAAGGGCTTATACTCTATATGCAGGAGCTTGACCCGATGGGCATGGGTGGTCAGGCCCTGGACGTTCTGCAAGAATCCTGGAAGACGCTCAGGAATGAAGGTGGTGTGGAGCTTAGGTTCGTTACCCCGGATGAATATCTTGCCGAAATAGGACCAAAAGAACTGTCTCTACCGGGGGTAACTTTTAATCAGGTTGCAGCGGTGCCAGAGACAAGGCCCGTGCTGCGTGTTGACGGGCACTACCCCCCACACGGTGTAGAGGAATTCAGGGGGGTTAAGGTCTTGGAACAGATATACCGCAAATGGCCTCTTATCTTCTGGCAGCCTGGGTGCTTCTTGGTCGAGGTGGTTGAAGCCGTATATGAGACCCTGGGCATACCCTTCGACATCAACACTACCGCCTCCAAGCTTGCCGATGAGGACTACGACCTCAGCAGGTTTGAGATACCACTCCAACTGGCAATCCACCTGAGGCTTATAAAGGGTGCTCGCAACTGGGGCCTGACGCCTGATGAGGATAGACAAAAACATCCATATATCCACCTTCTGTGTATATGTAATAAGGTACGTGAGAAATATGCGGACGTGCTTCCGCTCCCCGTTAGACCTCTTCCCGGTTCTTTGGAGGGCAT
>JBHICS010000252.1:0-2641 GCA_046759685.1 Candidatus Brocadiales bacterium
GTCGTCGCGTATCTGAAATGCCGGGCCCATGCTCTTACCAAGCTCCCATAACTTCTCAATTACTCCATCCGATGTCCCTGCCACCACCGCGCCACCTACCATGCCGCAGGTCAGGTAGTATGCAGTCTTCAATTCCACTATTTGGAGATAGTCTTCTATGGTAAATTTCGTGGAGCCCCTCCAGTTTATATCCAGTGCCTGTCCCTCTACGGTCTTTTCGTACGTAAGGGTAAAAATGTCCAGTTGCTTGAGCCTTTTCTCCATGGGTAGGTTGCTGTTCAATATAGCGCGATATGCGCGGCCCAGCAGGTAGTCACCGGCGTTTATGGCGTTTGCCGTACCGTATCTTACCCATACGGTGGGTCTGTCGCGCCGCATGGTGTCGCCGTCTTCTATGTCGTCGTGCATCAGGAACATATTGTGCAAGACCTCCACAGCGGCGGCAAATGCTACGGCCTCGTCCGGGTTACCGCCCAGGGCCTCACATACAATCAGGCATAGCGCAGGACGCATCCTCTTGCCGCCCGAATCCATGTGGTACCAGATGGGCTCGCTCAGGTAGTCATCCTTGTGGGGAAAAAGCCCCTTGAGGTGCTCATCTATGCGCTCGCCGTAGGCCTTGAGAGATTCCTCTATTGTCTTTGCCATATTGGTATAAGGTCTTACCGACTCTATTGAGAAATAGTAGGGACAGACCTTTTCGGTCTGTCCAATGGGGACTCGTAGGGGCAACCCCCTGTGGTTGCCCTGGGTAGGCATCCGCCTGAGGCGGACCTACCCCTACAAGACCCGCCTAGGCATAATAGACACCCGGGTAAACAGCCAAGGTTACGCCCTGCTGAGGAATTCGCCTGTGCGGGTGTCTACCTTTATAGTATCTCCTTCATTTATAAACATAGGCACCTTTATCTCGAGGCCGGTCTCAAGCTTGGCCGGCTTAAAGACATTGGTAACGGTGTCGCCCTTTGTCCCCGGCGTGGTCTCTGTTATCTTAAGCTCGACGGCGGCAGGCAGTTCCACAGACACCGGTCGGCCCTCATAGAAACCCACCCTTACCCTGCTGTTAAGGGGCATGTACGGGGCATAATCATCCAGTACACTCCCGGGTATAAAGACCTGCTCCAGGGTCTCGGAATCCATCATACAGTAGTTCTGACCGTCGTTATAAAGATATTCCATAGTGCGGTAGTCCATGAACACCTTTTCTATCTTATCCGTGGCGCGAAAGCGGTTCTGTATGACGTTACCATTTTTCAGGCTCTTGAGTCTGGCCTGTATCAGAGCGCGTTTATTACCGGGGGTGAGGTGGTGGAAACCCACGACAATATAAAGGCCATCGTCATATTTTATCATCATCCCATTTCTTATATCTGTAGCGTTTATCACTCAAAAACTCCTTTTTACAATCCTGATGTTGCTATGCCGATCTTTCTTCTTATATATTACAAGTTGCATAGGTCCCTCAAAAATTATATCAGAATGCCTACATGAATTCCACCATTACAGAATCTGCCACGAAAAGGCCCTTGCGGGTGAGGCGCAGTTTGCCCCGCTTCATGCTAATCAGGCCCAACTTACATTCCCTGTCTATCACCTCTCCATATAGCTCCCTCAGGGAAAAACCCGTCCGGCGGGCAAAGTCCTCCTCCTTAATGCCGGAGGTCATCCTTAGTGCCATCACAAGGGTCTCAGCGGCGCGCTTTCTTGGGGCCAAACGTTCTCCAAACACCTTGGCGCTCTTTCCCGCTTCAATCCGCATGATGTAACGAAGGACGTCCTTTATGTTGGAGGTACGTCTGCCGCCTAAATATGACACGGCGCCGGCACCGATGCCCACGTAGGAAAGGTTCTTCCAGTAATTGATGTTGTGAAGACATTGATACCCCTTCTTCGCAAAGTTGGATATCTCATAGCGTCTGTAACCGTTCTCAATCGATGTCAGAAAGGATATAGTCTCTTTAAGCATGTCGAGCTGCACTTCCTCATCCGGTCTCGGTACCCGGCCCGACCTTATCTGACGCGATAGAAGTGTGCCCCTCTCAACGATAAGGCAGTAGGCGGAAATATGTTCCGGGTCCAGTGCCGCGGCCTCGGATAGGTCCTCCCCCCAGTCCTTAAGGGCCTGGCCGGGCCAGCCAAATATCAGGTCCATGCTCAGGTTGTTAAACCCACCACTGCGCAGTGCAGAGAATGCATCGTGGGAGTCCTTCCTAGAGTGTATTCGCCCCAGCAGCCTTAAGCCCTTTTCCTTAAAGGACTGGATGCCTAGGCTGACGCGGTTTACGCCATCCGCTTTTAAAAGAGCGACCTTCTTGTCGTCAATCGTCCCAGGGTTTACCTCCACCGTATATTCCTTTACCCGCTTCATGTCCAGGGAGCTGGATATGGCGTCGAGCAGTTGACGAAGCTGCGCTTCTTTCATGGCGGTTGGGGTGCCGCCGCCTATGTAAACCGTCTTGTATGGGTAGCCTTTTACACCTTCAAGTTCCCTCCCCAGTGCCGCTATATATCTAGAAGCGATGTCCGCCTGATAGACGGATGAGTTAAAGTCGCAGTAGCTGCACCTCTTGGTGCAGAACGGGATGTGAATATAAAGGGCATTGGGGGGTGTCATCTCTCTTTTCATTTTATTTAATAACAT
>JBHICS010000253.1:0-2623 GCA_046759685.1 Candidatus Brocadiales bacterium
GCGGCCTAACCTGCGCCTCATACCCCGACGGAAGCTCTATAAACACGCCCGTAGGCACTGCCCTTATATCGGAGGGCGCCAATACCAGCTCTCCATTTACTGCTGCGTGTAGGTCCACGCCGCTTGCGCCTGCGCTCATGTACTTAGGAATGGGAAGGTCTTCACAATCCCCCCTCCGCTTTATATTAACCCTTACTCTTTTCACTGGCCTGTCTTTCGAGCTCCTTTTCTGTAGGGGCACGTTGCAACGTGCCCCTATTCGGCGAAAGCATCTCCAACTCCCTCAATACCGTACTTACTATCTCTTCAACAGGTGCAAGACGGCCAACACCTATCCTCCCAGTAGATAGAGGCCCCTCCACAGGACCTATAAACTTATACCCAATCTCCTTGAGTCTTGAGATATTGCCCTGCACCATGGGGTGGTGGTACATCCTGTCGTCCATTGCAGGGGCCATTATCACCCTGGAGCGAAAGGCAAGGAGCGTGCAGGTAAGTATGTCGTCAGCCACCCCGGAGGCTACTTTGCCAATAATGGCTGCCGTAGCAGGTGCCACCAGTATAAGGTCCGCCCTATCGGCCAGAGAGACGTGATGTGGGTCGTGGACCTCTGGTTTCCCGAAAAGACCTGTAACGACTTCGTTCTTGGAGAGTGTGCGAAACGTTAGTGGGCTGACAAAACGTTGGGCCGGTTTGGTCATAACCACCACCACGTTTACACCGGCCTTTACCAGACTCGATGTAATCTCACACGCCTTATAGGCGGCTATACTCCCCGTAATTCCAAGGATTATGGTGTAGGACACTTTACTTTTCCAGCCCCAATATGTTGTGAATCTCGTTCAATGCGTCTTCCAGTTTGTCATTCACCACACGGTATCTATACCGAGAGGAGAAACTGAGTTCCTCCTTTGCTATTTCAAGTCGTGCGTTGATGGCCGGTTCTTCATCGGTGAGCCTCTCTGCGAGACGTTTCTCAAGGACATCTTCACCTGGAGGCAATATGAAGATGGAAATAGCATCAGGATATTTTTCCATTATTTGAAGCGCACCACGGACATCTATCTCAAGCAGATACACCAGACCTTCGTCTAAGGCGCTCTCAAGCGGCTCAAGAAGTGTACCGTAAAGATTATCGGAATACCGGGCGTATTCTACGAAGCTCCCCTCCTTAAGTTTCTTGTCAAATTCACGCTCACCAACAAAATAGTAATCCTTACCGTCCTCCTCCTGGGAGCGGGGCGGTCTGGTAGTCACGGAGATAGACTTTTTTACCCTGGGGTCCTTGGCCAGTTCCTGGCAAATGGTAGTCTTGCCCGAACCAGATGGACCGGAGATTACCACCAACTTCCCGGTTGTGTTACCATTATTACTCGACATTGAAGACCTGTTCTTTTATCTTTTCTATCTCCATCTTTATCTCAATTATGCCCCGAAGCATATCTCCGTCAGAGACCTTGGAGCCCATTGTGTTAGCCTCTCTGAACATCTCTTGCACGATAAACTCTTGCCTCCTTCCCGACGGGCCTTCTTCACTCATGGCATCTTCCAACTGCGAGATATGGCTCTTGAGCCTGGTAATCTCCTCCGTGATGTCGGAACGCTCGGCAAAAAACGCCACCTCTCTAGCCAGATCACCTTCCGACAGCTCTATGTCCACATCCTGTAATAGATTAGACAGCTTATTTCGCAACCTACTCCGATATGCGTTCACAACCTCTGGCGCCCTCTCTTCCAGCGTCGCCAGAAATTGCATTATGCGTTCCTTAGAGCAAACAATATCTTCTTCCAGGGCCTTCCCTTCAAGGGTACGCATACTGAGCAGGTCGTCCAGGGCAAGATTTATCAGTTTCTCTAAGACTGGCACTAACCCTTCCACATCATTTTCCTGCACCTTGGCCCTCTCACAAATACCAGGCAATGAGAATAGGGAGGCCAGGGGCACATCCCCTTCTGGCCCTAACTCGTCTCGCAGCTCCTTAATGGAACGATAGTAACTCTTAAGTGTGTCCAGATTTAGATAAAACCCCGGTGTCTCATGAATGGGCTTGTACTCTACATCCAGACGTATACTGCCTCGTGACAGCCTGTCCTTCAATACTCTCTCCAACCGCTCTTGATACGGCAAGAACGACTCCGGTAGCTTAGAGGTGATTTTCAGAAACCGATTGTTGACAGAACGGACCTCCACGGTAAGGGCGGTATTGTCGTCCTTACTCTCAGCCCTCCCAAATCCAGTCATGCTCCTTAGCATCTTGTCTCCAACACTCAGCCGGGTAGGTCACGGTCACACTATGACCTCACAATAATTGACCTGTCTTCTGTATTCCCATTTCCGCCTCAAGCGGATTAATTTATGGTCAAGGCGTGGCCTTGACCTACCCCTCTTCTCAAACCCGAAAGATTTGTGCCAAGAAACCCACTACTCAGGAGACTCCTTTTCCTTCTTTTCTTTAGTCTCTTTTTTCTCAGGTTTCTCTTTTTCTGCCTTTTCTTGCCAACCCAACGCAGGGCTTACTTCCTTCTCCTTTGTTGGTGCGGCAGCAGGAACTCCCCCCGTAGGTGGATGCCCAGGTGGAGTCTCAACCGGTGGATGTCCAGGAGGAGTCTCAAGCGGTGGATG
>JBHICS010000254.1:0-2619 GCA_046759685.1 Candidatus Brocadiales bacterium
TAGCTGCCTGAGTCCTGTGCCAAGCCTATGGTAATAGGAGTATACACCCAGACCGGATGCGGGTACCGCCTTGCCGTTTCCACTAAATTCCTTATTGGCAGCATGGTAATAGTAGAACACCTCCTCAACGGTCTTGCCGAATTGCTCAGAATTCTTCGGAGGCTTCCCTGCAGCTATAAGTTCGGCCTGAGTCTTACCTACCATTGCTGCACAGATAGTCGCCCTGGACATACCCACAGCCTTGATATATGGATGTAAGAGGGCAAAGGCCTTATAAATCTGGTCTTCCATGGTAAGGCCCCCGGCAAGGACTATATCAGGGACATACTTCTTTTTCTTCGCAAGCCTCTCACAGTATCGATGAAGAAGCGAAGCCAGATACACCGTAGGTACGCCCCACTCGTTCATCATGCGCCATGGGCTCATACCGGTACCGCCTCCAGCACCATCCACGGTCAAGACATCTATCTCTGCCTCTGAACAGAACTTCAAGGCCCTTGCCAAGTCTGCCGGGCGATAAGCCCCCGTCTTGAGGAAGATATACTTCGCCCCTGCCTTCCTTAGCCCCTCCACTGTGTTAACGAAGTCTTCGATGCCCTTCTTTATGTTGTCAGACACGGTCCCTATCCTGGTATGCCTCTCAAATCCTTCAAAAGCACCCTTCTTAAAGGATTCTATGGACACCGGGTCTTCAGGGTCTGGTATAACTATATAGCCACGCTTCTTTAATAGCTGTGCCTTCTCGAGGTTTGTAATCTTTACCTCACCACCAATGGACTTGGCACCTTGCCCCCATTTTAACTCTATGGCATCTGCTCCCAGCTTGTTCATTGCATATTCCAGCACGCCGAGTCGGAGGTCCTCAGGGTTAGCCTGGACACAGAAAAAGCCGTAACCGTCTTGTCGCCATTCTTGGAAGATATTTATCCTTCTCTGCAACTCTGGGCAGTCGGTGACCTTGTCGTTTGAGTCAAACTGTGACGAAGTATCCATACCGCACACGTTTTCACCAATCACAACACCTGTCCCGCACATTGCGGCCCCAGAACCGACTCCCTCAAAGTGTTCTGCGGCAACATTGGTGGAACCCAGTCCTGTTACCAGTATCGGCAGCCTCATCTTTATGCCCTTATCCCTGCCAAGTCTGGCCTCCAGGTTGACGTTGGTAAACTTTTCAAACCTCGGGTCAGCAGGGCCAGCTATCGTCCCGGTAAGGTTAAAGTGGTGGAAATCCACAGGATAATCCTTCTGTGCGGCAGTGGTCATCTTGCCAAACGGTGTGGGGTATATCGTTTCTGGGCCTCTAAATGCGGACTTCCCAATCTCGCAGTAGCCAGGACAGCCATCAAGACATATAGTACACATGCCGCTGGTGGGGGTAATGTCGTTAGGTGTCCTGTTCCTTGTCCCAGTGGCTAGTGCCCTGTTAGGTAACGATATCGCCATACTTAATTCCTCCTTCTTATAAGCAGAGTGGGGTTAAGTCTCTATATGAAACCTAAGTTATTGGCGTATGTCAGCTTACATGTGGACTTCAAACATATAAATTACGGCAAACCCAGACTCATAAAAAGTGTATCTACGTACCTTTGCATAGTCAACCTAAAAATTAACTATTAATAAACTAACGTGGGCTAGGGGCAAGAGGGATAGCTATCCCTCTTGCCCCTTTGCCCAATCTTTCAGGTTACTTCCCCTCTCTTATGCGCAACACACCTTCTCTAGTCCATCCCATAATACAGTCCTTACATCCAGTATCTTCTTTGCACCAGCGGCTATTATTTTCTGATTCTCCTCGTTACCGGCATAAGGCATTATGGCGTTCTGGATGTTGAACCCGTGTTCTACGTCTAACTCGATATGGGCCTCGAAGAAGAAGATGTCATCCTTATTAAATCTTCCGCTCTTCTTCAGACCTTCCCATATCGGCTTATAGAAGTATGGTACAACGGCCTCCGTCCCCGGACCCATGGCACCCATGGACTCCAGGTAGTGACCTTCCCTGCAGATGAAGAGATATTCGTCAATAAATACCCTGGTGCAAGGTAAGGCATCGGTCTCTTCCAGACTGGCCATGTCAACACCTGCAGCCTTTACAAACTTCCTGAACAGAGTGGGATGGCTACTCTCACTCTGCTCAAGCCCTATTTCCTCCCAAAGATTCTGCACAAGTGGCCTCCTTGCACTCTCGTCGGGGATATTGGAGACGATGGCCGCTAGATAACGAGTAAACCACCTGGAGAAAAGGTAATACTGTTCGGCAAATATCTTTATGCCATCAGGAGGCACTTTGCCTGCAGCAAATTTCTGTAGAAAGGGATGTCCTTTCACAGCTATGTGGTTCTGGCACTCCGTGTTAAGCTCCTTGAAAAATTGCTCAGCAGTTTTAGACATTAAATCGCAACCTCCTTCTATCTGTCTTTTCACTATAAATTAGACAACTAACGACACCACAAAACAAAGATTCGCGGAATTACAGGCAGCAGGCCTTCTCCAGACCGTTTGGTGGACCACCGCAGCGCTGCTGGCGCTGCCCTTCGGCACTTGGTTTTCCCGTTTTCGGCCGGTACCCCTGGTCCTGGCGTCGTTCCTGCTGGGGGTACCATTCCTGTTCATGCA
>JBHICS010000255.1:0-2597 GCA_046759685.1 Candidatus Brocadiales bacterium
TTTTAGTGGATTAGTCGAGGCGTCTCCAGTAAAAGGCCACTATCCCATTTGGGTAGCACCCTACTAGGGATTAAAATTTTTATTGATTTTTAAGGGCTTTTCTCCTATTTATTGAGAATTCTGAATTGATTTTCAAGATTCCTCTTAAGGGATAATGTGTAAAATGATTCCGAATCGCGTATTTTTTACTAAAGGCGTTGGCAGGCACAAAGAAAAGCTTCAGTCGTTTGAGCTTGCCCTTAGAAAAGCAGGCATAGAGAAATATAATCTGGTCAAGGTCTCAAGTATTTTTCCTCCAAAGTGCAAGATTGTAACCAAAAAACTTGGTAACCCCCTTATAAAGCCCGGTCAGGTGGTGCATTGTGTACTTAGTGAAAATTCCACTAACGAGCCCAACCGGATGATAAGTGCATCCATCGGTCTAGCGGTACCGGCCGAGACAGAGCACTACGGCTATTTGAGTGAGCACCACGGATTTGGCGAAACAGAGGAGAAGGCGGGGGATTATGCCGAAGACCTTGCGGCTACAATGCTTGCAACTACACTAGGAATAGAGTTCGACCCAGAGAAAAATTACGATGAGAGGAAACAAATCTACCGCATGAGCGGTAAAATAGTAAAGACTAGGAATATCACCCAAACGGCCCGTGGCGATAAGGGCGGGTTGTGGACAACCGTCATCGCTACTGCAATCTTTCTGACATGACAAGCTGCGACCAACAATCGAGGGAAAAATATCTCCATAAAGGTATCATACCAGCCTTTCAGACAAGCGAAGGCATGCGTGTGGTAGATCTGGTCGAGAGTTTTGCTGCCTCAGGGGCATTTAATGCCGGTAGGCTGGCAGAGGCGTCGAAACTCTTTTTAAAGATGGCCGAGGGAGATACCACCATTTGCCTTACCCTCTCTGGAGCCATGACCCCTACGGGTATGGGCGGCATGCTGATAGGGCTCATAGAGAAGGGGTTAGTAGACTTCATAATATCCACTGGTGCAAATATCTATCACGACCTCCACTTTGCGTTGGATCTGCCCGTGCACCGTGGCGACTTCCGTGCTAACGACTGCGAGCTCCGCCAGGCAAAGATTTCGCGTATATACGATATGTTTGTTACGGATGAGGTGCAAGTAAAGACTGATAAATTCGTGCAAGGTGTACTTGACAACGGTGCGGGCTACGAGGACATGTCCAGCGCACAAATACACCACATTATTGGAAAGGTTGTTTTAGAGAAGGCGCCCTGCCCGGAGCGAAGTTTCTTGGCGCAGGCCGCAAGGTTCGACCTACCTGTATTTACTTCCTCTCCGGGCGATTCAGCGATAGGCATGGTGCTAGCCCTTTTAAGACTCCATGGCAATAAGGCCACGGTAGACCCCAACCTAGACGTTATTCAGACGGCGGCAATAATCCATAACAGCGAGAAAAACGGTGTGATTACCATAGGAGGCGGCTCACCGAAGAATTTCTATATGCAGACACAGCCTATGCTTGAGATGGCCTTCGGCAAACCTTGCAAGGGGCACCACTACTTTATTCAGATAACCACCGATTCTCCCCAGTGGGGCGGCCTCTCAGGTGCTACGCCACAAGAGGCGATCTCCTGGGGAAAGGTCCGGGAGGAAGAGATAAAGAACTACGTTGTTGTGTACTGCGACGCTACCATAGCTGCACCTATTCTTATGACCTACGGACTAGCCAAGGCAAGGAAGAGGGCCCCAAAAAGGTTGTACGGGAGACTTCCAGAACTGGTGGATGCCCTCAGACGAGACTCAAAGCCTCTCTAAAGTCACCTTTTGGTATATATGCCCTCATGTCTGTACCAGAATCTGTTCCATACAATTTCGGGGCACTGCCCGAAGAGGATTCCCAGCTTGAAAAAAGTAGGTTAGTAATACTACCTGTGCCATATGACTCTACATCAAGCTATCGGACCGGTGCAAAGGAAGGGCCCCAGGCCATCATAATGGCATCAAGAAACATTGAGCTCTTTGACGAGGAGCTTCTTTGTGATGTATCTACATATGGCATACATACCTTGCCGGAACTAATGCCAGACCATCGTGGTCCAGAATACACGATAAATATAGTCGAAGAAGCGGCCAGTGGAATCCTTAAGCAGGGCAAGATGCTGGTAACGCTCGGTGGTGAGCACGGCATCACCCTTGGGGTAGTTCGCGCCTATAAGGAAATCTTTCCAAGGCTATCGGTGCTTCAGATAGACGCACACCTCGACCTGAGACATTCCTATGCCGGGAGTATCTACAGCCATGCCTCTGTCATGCGACGTGTGTATGAGTTATCCAGTATCACCCAGGTCGGTATCAGGAGCTTTTCCGAGGAAGAGCACAACTTTGTGACGGAAAATGGTCTGAAACCTTTTTATCAAAGAGACATAAACCACAGAGAAGGTTGGCAGGAGGAGGTAATAGAAAGACTTTCTGAGGAGGTCTACGTGACCATTGACCTGGATGGGTTTGACCCCTCTATCATGCCCTCTGTAGGAACCCCAGAGCCTGGGGGCCTGGGCTGGTATGAGGTCTTGAGACTCCTAAGAAAACTGGCGGAAAAGAGGAAGGTAGTTGGCAGATCGGAAGAG
>JBHICS010000256.1:0-2614 GCA_046759685.1 Candidatus Brocadiales bacterium
GAGTCGTGAATCTTGCCCACGTGATTTTTTCAACCGGTTCCCTTACCAGATCCCTGTCCATACTTTTTTATGAGAAACTCTACAAAATCGAAGTCTATCTCCCTATCGATGTCCACAGACCTTTCCGGTGGCATAATGACAGCCTTGACGTTTCCAGTAAAGAGGCTGTCTCGTGACATCAACACGTCTCTCCATATGGCATATACTGAGGCGTTCATGCTGTAGACCTTTGGTGCGTCCTGTCTGCTTGTTATGGGTCTTCCGGCATCTTTCGACAGAAAGGCCCTGCCGTCACGAAACTCTACCATGTTAAAATAGGGGTTCTTGTATGCCTCATACACAGTGATTACCGCATCGGGCCTTTCATCGATTAATTTATCTATGCATTCTTCAATGTCAGAGACTTTCCTCAGCGGCGAGGTTGGATCAAGGTCTACAACGATGTCCACTGCCGTGCTCTCTTTGTTCTCGAGATACTTAACGGCATGCTGCAGAACGGGCCATTTGGAAGAGTTGTCCCCAGCAAGTTCCTCGGGTCTGAGGAAGGGCACTTCAGCGCCATACTGTCTCGATATTTCGGCAATTTCCTGGTCATCGGTAGAGACAATAACCCTATTAAGTCTTTTACAGCTCAGTGCAGTCTCTATAGTATGCGCTATTAGTGGTTTTCCGGCAAGAGTTCTTATATTTTTCTGAGGAAGACCTTTAGAGCCACCCCTTGCGCAAATGGTTGAGAGTATGAACACCCAAAATCCCCCTAATAAACCTCATAGGGCCACAACGCTCTTGGTTCTGGCTGACTCTTTGGCTGCCAAGGCAATTTCCAGCACCTTCTTACCGTCCATGGCACTTATTAGCGGGTCCTCTCTGCCCTGGATACAGTTGACAAAGTGCTTCAGTTCGTCTATGTACATCAGGTTCCTGTCATAGTCAACGGCTGTAACCTGAAAGGTCTCGTGTGTGCTGTGGTATAATAGTTCGACCGTCCCCCGGTGGTAATCCCAGTACAGTGTGCCTTCCTCTCCAATAATCTTGCATGTGCGGGAATGCCTCCGTTGAATATAGTCAAGATGAACGTCTGCAGTGATACCGCTTCCAAATTTTAAGAGGACCTTTGCCATATCCTCTGTGTCTATTTCCAGAGCGCTGTGCTTTCCCATGAAACAGGACACCTCCTCTACTTCTCCGAAGAACCAGTATAGATAGTCCAGTTCATGAATAAGGTCCAGGAGCACACCTCCTCCGAGTTCTTTATTGGCACTGTAGCCGTTTCTATAGTCTTCCCAGGGATGCCAATCAGGAAGATACTGCCCGGTATGCACGCTGGCAGAGACAACCCTTCCAACCCTGTCCTCTGCCAGCAAATCTCTTATTAATCTCAGACCTGGATGAAATCTCATGTTACATCCGACTAAAACCACCTGATTCTTTTTTGAGGCAATTTTTATGAACTCATCTACCCCATTCATCCTGTCAGAGAGGGGCTTTTCTATCAGGACGTGGCAGCCTCTGTTTACTGCAGCCATTGCAACTGGTATGTGCTTACTGGTAGGCGTTGTCACCAGGACGGCCTGGGGACCATGAGACAAGGCCTCTTCAAGGTCTAAGTAGACCTTGGCACCGTAAGCTTCTTTCAAATCCTCTTTATTTTTTATCCTGCAAACACTTACTTCTCCAAGGGAAAGATTGTTAAGATTTTGCAGGTGCCTTTTACCTATAGAGCCGCAACCAACCACCAGAAATTTCATTCTTGATGACTCCAAAAAACTGTTGTGTTGATCTCGGCTCCATTAGGCTTAGGGTTAACGAGGAGGATAGAGGGAACAAACTACTTTGAGGATAGTGGCCAAACACCGTTAATATGCCCCTTCACGATTTAAGGCCGCTCTAAAGGTCTTAAAAAGGATTACTATATCAAGCCATAGGGACCAATTACGTATGTACCCGGAGTTTAGCTTTTTTCGCCTCTCATAATTGAGGTCGCTCCTTCCACTTACCTGCCATAAGCCGGTTATGCCTGGTTTGACAGAGAAGTAGTCATTAATACCGTCTTCGTATCTATCTAGTTCCTCTTCCAGCATGGGCCTCGGGCCTACCAGACTCATTTGTCCGAAAAGGACGTTGAAGATTTGGGGGAGTTCATCTAGGCTGGTCTTTCTAAGGAAACGGCCTACACTGGTGATCCGTGGGTCATCTTTCAGTTTGAAATTCTCTTCCCACATCTTCTTTGCCTCAGGGTCATCTTCCAGACGAGTCATAAGTGCTTCCTCGGCATCCTTTACCATAGTTCTAAATTTATAACAGTTAAAAAGGTTGCCACTTGTGCCTATTCTTTTGCTGGAAAAAATGATGGGGCCTTCTGAATTAAGTCTTATAGCAATGGCTATTAGGCCCATAATGGGTATGGAAAGAAGGAGGATAAGCCCCCCAACTGTAAAGTCGAAACACTTTTTTATAAATAATTTCCATGGATTAGCCAGATTATTCTTTAGATGCAGGACCGGGGCTTCCTCGCCGAAGAAGTGTTCAACCTCTACCCCCATAGTCTGGATACCAAACAGGTCTGGAACAAACATTATTCCATTCGTCTTCCTCTGGATCCCCGCCATGATAT
>JBHICS010000257.1:0-2614 GCA_046759685.1 Candidatus Brocadiales bacterium
AAAGCCCGGTGTCTATGAACTTCCCATGGGGACACCGCTTAGAGAGATTATATACGAACACGCAGGCGGTATAAGGGGAGACAAGAAGCTAAAGGCTGTTATACCCGGTGGGTCGTCGGCGCCTGTGCTGAAGGCCGACGAAATAGACGTAAAGATGGATTACAATTCCCTTGCAGCCATAAAGACCATGCTTGGGTCCGGGGCTATTATCGTAATGGACGAGGATACAAACATGGTAAAGGCCCTTAGGGTGCTTCTAAAGTTTTATGCCCATGAATCATGTGGCAAGTGCACTCCGTGTCGCGAGGGTACGGGTTGGATGGCCAAGATAATAGCTCGAATAGAGAGGGGTGACGGGGAGATAGCGGACCTTGATACCATTTTAAGTATATCAAACACCATAAGTGGTAAGACCCTATGTCCGCTGGGCCAGGCTGCAATTGGTCCGTCGATAAGCTTTATAACGAAGTTTAGGGATGAGTTTGAGGACTATATACGCAAGGGAAAGGCTAACTAGAATATGCCTGTTGTTACCATAGATGACCAAAAGATAGAAGTTCCCCCGAAGACGCCTATCCTAAATGCTGCGAAGCAACTGGGTATAGAGATACCCCACTTCTGTTACCATCCGAGGTTGTCCGTTGTGGACGCCTGCAGGATGTGTCTGGTAGAGGTCAAGGATGTGCCGAAGCTGCTAACCTCTTGCTCTAATGCAGTGAGGGATGACATGGTTGTGTTTACCAACACGCCGAAGGTACAAGAGGCCAGAAAAGGCATATTAGAGCTACTTCTTTTGAACCATCCTATGGACTGCCCTATATGCGACAAGGCCGGGGAATGCATGCTTCAAGACAACTATTTCAAATTCAGTCTGCACACCAGTCGCCTTAAACCGGAAGACGGCAAGGTGCACAAGCCCAAGGTGGTTGACCTGGGCAAAAAAATAGTCCTTGATGCAGAAAGGTGCATCACATGCACCAGGTGCGTGAGATTCTGCGGTGAGGTTGTAGGGAAGGAGGAGCTGGGCATATTCAACAGGGGCGACCACTCCGAGATAGGCACCTTCAACGGCAAGCCACTGGAGCACAACTACCAGGGCAATCTGACAGACGTCTGTCCGGTGGGTGCACTTACGGCAAAGGACTTCCGCTTTACGTGCAGGCCGTGGTTCCTTTGTCCGGCAGACTCTGTATGTCCTGGCTGTGCCAGGGGATGCAATGTGCAGGTACAGTCGAGCGACAGGTCCATTGAAAAGACGAAACGCAGGGTCTATCGCCTTATGCCCAGAGAGAATGAAGAGGTAAATAAAATATGGCTGTGCGACGTGGGGCGGTATGGTTACCAATTTGTGGATGCCTTTGACAGGTTGAGTGTCCCTACAGTAAAGAGCGGTGGTGAGTTTACTGGCGTGGACTGGGATACTGCCTTGGGTGAGGTGGCCGGAGGGCTGGGAGCCGTTTTGGAGAGGTACGGGCCATCGGCCATCGGGATTATCCCCTCACCTCAGCTTACCAATGAAGACCTGTATGCGGCGAAACAGCTCTTTTATGAGAGGCTTTGTATTACCGACATTGATTATAAGCTGCCAGGATGGGACAAGGGCGAGGCTGACCAGTTGTTGTTAATGGCAGATAGGAATCCAAACACCAAGGGCGCTGAGAGCCTGGGTATGAGCGGTCTGGGTGCGAAGGCGGAGGAGATAATAGACAAGGTGGCCAAGGGTGACATAAAGGCCCTGTATATACTCGGCGGTGACATTACAAAATACCTCGGTGAAGAGAGGGTGAGTGAGAGCCTTTCGAGGGCCGAACTGGTGGTCTACCAGGGGACTAACTTTAACCATGCGTGTAAATTTGCACATGTGATCCTTCCTGGCGCCACCTTTGTAGAAAAGGACGGCACCTTTACCAACTTCGAGGCACGGGTGCAAAGGATAAACAGGGCCCTGATACCATTGGGCGAGTCCCTCCCAGACTGGGAAATCATAACAAGACTGTCACGCCTCATGGGCCATCCGTTACCTTATGGAAAGGCCGAGGACGTATTTAACGATATTTCCAGAGAAGTAGCCAGCTTTAATGGTTTGAGTTATAGCAAGCTGGGCAGCAATGGTGTAAAGCTAGCAACATCTGGGGAATAGAGACAAGTGATCCTAGACGCGATAATAATATTATTAAAGATTGGCATAGTCTTTGGGTTTGTACTCAACGTGGCGGCCATAATGAGCTGGGCCGAAAGGAAACAGAGTGCGGTAATGCAAGACCGCATAGGTGCGAACCGTGCAGACGTCCTGGGGTTCAGGATTATAGGGCTGTTTCACCCCATTGCCGACACCATAAAGATGTTGACCAAGGAGGATTGGATACCCCCGGGCGGGAATCCGTTCTTACACACTCTGGCGCCTTTTCTCTCGCTTTTTACGGCCCTTATAGTCTTTGCCGTCATCCCCTTTGGGGACACCCTGCATGTTGGAGATTTGCACATCAAGCTTCAGATAGCGGACCTCAATGTGGGCGTACTCTTCGTTCTGGCCTTCGGGTCACTGGGTATATACAGCGTGGTCTTGGCCGGGTGGTCTTCAGATAATAAGTGGTCACTGCTGGGTGGTATGAGG
>JBHICS010000258.1:0-2613 GCA_046759685.1 Candidatus Brocadiales bacterium
TGCGGCACCCCGTTATAGGGGCTATGTAGCTGTGCCCCATTCATGGGGCTTTTAAGCTCGATAAATCGAGCGACTACAAAAACGGACAGCGCAGACTTCGTCAGAAGCCTTAGAATTTACTAATACAAGTACCCATGCGTGTAATTGCTGGTCTAGCCAAAGGAAGGCACTTATATTGCCCCAGGGGTCTGGGGATAAGGCCCGCACGTGACAGGGTGAAGGAGTCCCTCTTCAACATCCTGGGGGGGCTTGTAATAGACCGTCCTGTCCTCGACCTCTTTGCCGGCACGGGGGCCATGGGTATAGAGGCGCTGAGCAGGGGTGCACAGTCCTGCCTTTTTGTGGAGAATAATGTTTCGGCAATAACGTATATACACAAAAATCTTCGCACTGCGGGATTGGAACCAAGAGGCAGGGTACTCAAGATGGACGCCTTTAGGGTCTTGCCCTACCTTGCGAAGAAAGGCGCGCACTTCGAGCTAGCCTTTGTTGACCCACCCTACAAGATCATAGAGGACCCGAGAGACAGAAAGAGGCTCATCCGCCTGCTTGAGGGCCTTGCAGAGCGCAATATACTAAGATACCCCGGTATTGTCTTACTTGAGTACAGGGCCAAGCGTGTCGAGATGCCCGATAACATGGGTAGACTTGTCCGCTTTGATGATAGGGGCTACGATGCTACTCACGTCGGCTTCTGGCACCTTTCCGAGGAATGACGAAACCTCTGCGGCGTGTCTCAGGTGTCATTCCCGCGAAAGCGGGTTATACGTCATTCCTGCGAAAGCAGGAATCTATAGATTCCGTATCAAGTACGGAATGACATGCGTAAGCAAATGAACACGAAGAAGACTATTAGTTTAACTGCCCCTGCGAAGATAAACCTCTTCTTGGAGGTGTTGGGTAAGAGGCCTGACGGCTACCATGAGTTGGAGACGGTCATGCAAGAGATAGACCTGGCAGACACACTGACCCTGGAGGAGGTTGATAGGGGTATAGAACTAACCTGTACAGAGCCAGATATACCGTGTGACGAAGACAACCTTGTGTGGAAGGCCGCCCGTATATTTAAGGAAGAGACTGGTGTGGAAAAGGGGATTAGGATCCACCTGGTGAAAAGGATTCCGGTGGCAGCAGGGCTTGGCGGCGGAAGCTCCAACGCCGCTACCATGTTGAAGGGCCTGAATACCTTATGGGACACGGGATTAAGCGAGACAATACTAATGGATATGGCCGCGCAACTAGGCTCAGACGTCCCCTTTTTCATAAAGGGTGGCACTGCATTATGCAAAGGGAGGGGGGAAATCGTCACCCCATTGGCGGTGAGGCACAGATTTTCATACGTCCTCCTCTATCCCGATATAAGAGTTTCTACAGCCAACGTTTACAATAACCTGAAAATTGATTTGACAAGAGACAAAAAAGATGTTAATTTTCTCTGTAAGGCACTTTTGTCGGATAATGTTAGCGCTTTGAACAGTTCGCTCTTTAACAGACTAGAAGAAGTAGCACTGGAGTTGTATCCGGAGCTTCGGAAATTCATGGGTCTTCTTGAAAGCTACCTCTCCAATGGGGTATTGCTATCAGGTAGTGGTTCTGCTATCTACGGACGCTGTGAGAACCGTGAAGAGGCGAAGAATGTCATAGAAGATCTAAACAAGCGAGGGATAAAGAGGGCTTTTGTGGTATCAAATTTATTGCCTAGTGCGCCGGCTTGAGGCAAAAAGAGGGGGGGACGCCGTGGAGATTACAGAAGTCAGGGTAAAGCTAACCGAGGCCAGGAAGAACCGTTTGCAAGCCTTCTGCAGCATTACAATTGACAACGACTTTGTTGTAAGAGACCTTAAAGTCATCGAAGGCCAAAAAGGCATCTTCGTGGCCATGCCCAGCAGGAAGCTGACCGACAGGTGCCAAAAATGTAGCGCGAAGAACTATATTCGCGCATCCTATTGTAACGAGTGTGGTGCAAAACTAGACGAGAAGCGTGCATTAAAGAACCAGGACGATTCTGCAGGAAAAGTAAAACTTTACGCAGACACCGCACATCCGATAAATTCTAAATGTAGAGAATACATACAACAGCGTGTATTAGCGGCGTTTAAGGACGAATTAAAGAAGTCTAATCAACCGGGATATAAACCTCCCAAGATGATGGATGACGTTGATTATGAGGAAGAGTACCTTGAAAAGGACCAGGAGCAGCGTTTTGGAGAGGGTATTTTACCTTAGTGTGAAACCCACCTTATCTCTATGCCCGGTGGTAGTGTTATTAGTTGGTTGGGCCACCTAAGTCGCCTACCTACAGCTAAGATTCCTTGATCCCCCCTTGTTTAGTGACGGCGACCCCCTTTTTCTTTCATTTATGAATTAAAGGATTTTTTAAGCAAAATGACGAAGACAGGTTCACAGATACTTATAGATACGTTAATCAATAAAGGGGTGGAATATGTCTTTGGTATCCCGGGCGGTGCCGTTTTGCCACTTTTTGACGCCCTATACGACTCCCCAATAAAATTCATACTGACCAGACATGAGCAGGCTGCAGGCCATGCGGCAGATGGTTTTGCCAGGGCAACGGGCAAGGTCGGAGTTTGCCTGGTGACCTCTGGGCCTGGC
>JBHICS010000259.1:0-2610 GCA_046759685.1 Candidatus Brocadiales bacterium
CTATCTGACCCCGAAGAACCCCCTAACCTATGGTTCTATGTTGGGTCCAGATGCATACATGGAGGTACGTTACCAACTAGACAAGGCCCTCATGGACTCTGCCCAGGTAATAAAAGACGTTGCCATGGAATTTAAGAAGAAAATTGGAAGGTTTCAAGGGGCCCTTATAGACACCTATATGACGGATGATGCAGAGATAATCCTTGTGGCAATGGGCTCAATAATCAGCACCATAAAGGAGGCGGTGGATAACCTGAGAAAAGAGGGTAAGAAGGTCGGTGTTCTCAAGGTGAGGGCTTTCCGCCCCTTCCCGAAGGACGAGGTCTGTGAGGCCTTGAAAGGGGCCCAAGAGGTTTTGGTACTGGATAGGGCCTTTTCTCCTGGCTACGGAGGCGTACTGGCAACTGAGATAAGGGCCGCCTTCTGCGGCAGGGAGGTTGTCCCGCAAATAAAGGGACACATTATAGGCCTTGGCGGCAGAGATATAAACGTAGAGACTATATTAAATGTTATAAGTGACAGGGCAATGGTCGGCCGAGAAGACAAATTTGTTGACCTAAAAGAGGCCCTGATAGGAGGATAAATATATGGACAAGCATCTGTTACTGGCTGGACACACGGCATGCTCTGGTTGTGGAGAGGCCATAGGTGCAAGGCTGGTGCTGGATGCCGCCGGCCCCAACATAATTACCACCGATGCTACGGGCTGCCTCGAAGTCTTTACGACCCGTTGGCCCCAGTCCGCCTGGGGTGTGCCGTTTATACACTCCCTGTTTGAAAATTCTGCAGCCGTCGCATCAGGCATAGAGGCCGCCCTGAAGGCCCTCGGCCGGGAAGATGAGGCAAAGGTGATCGCCCAGGGTGGAGATGGGGGACGGCAGATATTGGACTGCAGTCGTTAAGTGGTATGCTCGAACGAGGGCATGACATACTTTATGTCTGTTACGACAATGAGGCCTATATGAACACGGGTGTACAGAGGAGTGGTCTTACACCATTCGACTGCGACACCCGCACAAGCCCGGCAGGAAAGGCGTCCTGGGGTAACCCTCTGCGTAAGAAAGACATGCCTGGCATAGCCGCTGCCCACGGTGCTACCTACATTGCTACGGCATCAATTGCATACCCTAAAGACGTCGAAAGAAAGGTAAAAAAGGCCCTGACCATAAAAGGCCCGAAATACCTCCAGATACATGTGCCATGTCCTCCAGGCTGGAAGAGCGACCCTGCCATGACTGCAAAGGTAGCAAAGCTTGCCGTCGAAACGGGTCTCTATCCAATCTTTGAGATGGAAAACGGCGTCGTAACAAAGGTAAGGAAGATACCCAAAATCAAAAAGCCTGTAACAGAATACCTCAAGATACAGGGGCGCTTTAAGCACCTCTTCAAGAAGCCCGGCGGAGAGGAAGAGATTAAGAAGATCCAGCAAATAGCCGACGAAAACATAGAGAAGTATGGACTGCTGGGTGAAAAGGCTGTGGAGACGGCCAGCGCCCAACAGGCATAAGACGCCCCCCATACGAACCCTCTCCTTGGCCAATGCCGTTTAAGAGGTGTTTTTAATAGAGACGGGGCTTGCCCATGTCCTGTATCGAATTATTCCCACACGTTTCTGACAGTCGCGAAGACTATCCCCACATAAAACCATCCTACACCTTCTTCATGTTGTGCTTGCAAGGCCATGTCTTTCGGGATGACAAACTACCCGGCACTTGCTTGGTGCATCGAGACGAACCCAACATTACTTAAATCCCCACGAATCCTTAATGAGACATTTTAGCACCTTGATTAGGTATTGCATCATTGAATAAAAGACCATTAGCTGTTAGGATAGCATGACAAAACTAATTATATTTGACTGGTTTGTTACATACGGAGACCTTTGCAAAATTTGCTCCAATGTTCTTTGTCATTCTGATCCGCTCAAGGCGGAGAAGAATCTCGTATTCCAGAGATTTTTCGGTCGTTTCACTCCATCAGAATGATCCGCCTTAGGCGGATGCAGGACTTTGCAGTTGTAGGGCGCGTTCCGATACACCTTTTGCGCATCAACGGAGTAGAACTTCGTTGTCTACCATTAGTCCTCAAATATTTTGGGTAGACAACGACCTTTAGGGTCGTTGTTTGATGTAAGATGCAAAAACGTGGAGTCTTGTAAGGGTCTAAATCTCATGGCAGAGCACAAATTCCTGGTGGCTGGAGAGTGGCGGGACTCTAAAGAGTCCCTCGAGGTTAGAAGCCCCTATAACGGTCAAGTGATCGGTACAACCTACAGGCCGGCTGAAGCCGATGTAGAAGACGCCATAAGTGCCGCTGCAATGGCCGCCAAGGAGACCGACTTGCTACCCACCTATAGACGTTCTGAAATTCTTTGTAGCATCCGTGACGGTATAGCCCAGCGAAAGGAAGACTTCGCCAGGACCATCACCCTTGAGGCCGGCAAGCCAATCAAAGACTCCAGGAGGGAGGTGGAAAGGGCCGTACACATCATGGAGCTGGCCACAGAGGAGGTAAAGCGTATCGGTGGCGAGCTGCTCCCGCTTGACCTGCTTGAATCGGCAAAAGGACGCGTGGCGGTAACAAGACGCTTTCCCGTTGGCCCGATACTGG